>JAJZZZ010000080.1 GCA_021797265.1 Thermoplasmata archaeon | reverse complement strand
CTACTACAACGCCATAGGTGCAGCATATGAAGACTCTGGGCAGCTGGAGAAGGCACTTGAATCATTCAACAAGGCAATATCAATAGAGGGCGATATTCCAGACTATTATTACAACAGGGGAAATGTGAACTGGAAACTTAAGAAGCAGGAGGAGGCCCTGAAAGATTTCAACAAGGCCGTCCAGCTCAACACGACAGACCAGATATTCATTTACCGCAGGCACGAGGTTCTCCTGGCAATGGGAAGATACGAGGATGCCATAGCCGATCTTGATGCCGCAATAAAAATAGTTCCAGACAATTATCAGTACCACCTCGCCAAGTCGGAAGCCTATGAGAAGATGGGGGATTTCAGGTCCGCCATGAAATGCATTGAAGATGCGGAGAAGCTTCTGCCGGATCCTTCCCTGCTCAATGACAGGAAGAGGGAAATATCCGGCAAGATGAACTGATCCAGTAGTGATGTGTTGAAAGCTGCATATGAACTCAGGGATTACCAGAAGAGCCTTGTTGAGTTCATTGTTGACTCACTGAAAACAAGGGGAGGTGCTGCCATTGAGGCACCAACAGGATCAGGCAAAACCCTCACAGGGCTGGTTGCCGCCATAACCTATGCCAGGGATTCCGGAAAGAAGATACTTTATCTCACAAGAACAAACTCGCAGCAGGAGCAGGTCATAAAGGAGCTCAGGATACTTGCCCCGGAATCCGGCCTCAAGGCCGTGCCCATTCAGGGAAGGCATAATCTCTGCCCGCTCTACCAGGAGATCGAGCAGGGAGACAGTTTCTCGTCTGATTCGCTATCGAGGTTCTGCAACGGCAGGAAGAAGAAGGTGCGTGAAGGGGACCAGAATGCGTGCCGTTTCTTCAATTCACGGGTGAACTCAAAGGAAAACATGGAAAAGATATTCTCGGAAATCCCCACGGCGGAGGAATTCCTGACGTACGGGCTGGAATCAGAGATCTGCCCCTATGAATCCCTGAAGCTGGCGGCATCAAAGGCAGACATAGCAATAGCCCCATATGCCTTCTTCCTGAATCCGGATGTTGCCGAGCGCTTCCTGTCAAGATGGGGAGTAGCAAGGGAAGATCTTGTCATAGTTCTGGATGAGGCACATAATCTTCCTGATCTTGCCAGGGAGGTTTCTTCATTCACCATATCAATAAACAGCATCAACCTTGCCGAAAAAGAAGCACTGGAATTCGGGGATGCAGAACTTCAGGAAAGGTTCAGGGCCACTGATTTCTGTGAAACGCTGCGCAACGGTATCCTGGACCTCTCAAGGGACATGCTTAAGGGGCAGGACGAGGTTCGCATACGATTTGCGGATCTGGTTGAATATTCATCCATAGGCGCAGGCATAAAGATGGATCAGTTCTGGTCATATGCTGCGCTATTCCATATCTTCGGCGACAACATCACCACGCGCAAGGAAGACATGGGAAGAATCCCTAGGTCCCACGTGCTGAGCCTGGCCTCCAGGGTACTTTCATGGAAAGCAAGCGAGGATGAGGGCTACGTGGCTATCCTGAACTCCGAGAACAATGGCACAGTGGAAGCTTTCTGCCTTGAGCCAACCGGAATACTCCAGAGCCTGAGGATGTCCCGGACAATTCACATGTCAGGGACACTTGAGCCATTCCAGATATACAAGAACATAACCGGATTCACGGAAATCGCCACCAAGAAAGTTTCTTCAATATTTCCTGAAGAAAACAAGCTTGTGCTTTATTATGATGGAATATCAACCAAATATGATTCATTTGACGACAGGGAAGCGCTGAACATGCGCGACCAGATACAGGATATTGTGAAATCCACCGGAAAAAAAGCACTTGTTTTCTTCACCTCTTACAACGTCATGAACAGGATAATCGACATCGGCTTCGACATTGACTTCCTGGCAGAGACAAAGGCCAAGAGCCAGGGCGATCTAATGTCCATGCTGAACAGGTTCAGGAAGGAGAATCTTCCCATGCTGGCAGTAATGGGAGGGCGTCTGTCGGAGGGCATAAATTTTCCGGGCAATGAGCTGCAGGTGGTTGTTCTGGCAGGAATTCCTTATCCCAGACCAGGTGCAAGGCAGAAGGCCCTATACTCCTACTATCAGTCCGTATACGGGAAAGGGTGGGAATACGCCGTGACATTTCCTGTTGTCATAAAGATGAGGCAGGCTATCGGAAGGCTCATCAGGAGTGAAAGCGACACTGGTGTTGCAGTCATACTGGACCAGCGGGCAACATATTTCAAGAAGTACATCCCGGAAATGAGGCTTTCCAGGAATCCTGCGGCAGATGCTGCCGGATTCTTCAACAGCCGATTTCACTGAAACCTTACCAGAGTGACATGGGAATTTCAGCTATCCAGCGCATACGGTGCATCGTTCCATATGCCTTTGTGCACTTTGTCGCCAATGGTGATTGTTGTGAATATGCCGGCGTAGTTGTTCAAGGAACCTTACCCTATATATTTTGTATTTCTTAATCATTCAGAAGTGATGGGACGGTTCAACATTGTACAGAGGGCTTGGAATGCCATTGTATCAATGGTCAACCGTGGATCCGTTGGAAAATGGGTATTCATAGGTACCCTCATAGGGATCATTGCCGGACTTGGGAGCATAGCGCTCTATGAGGCCATAAAGCTCGTGACCCACTACATGCTTTTCGGTATAACCGGGTTTAATCCGCCTTCAACTGGATCTTCCGGTGGTTTGCCTGACTATACCATTGGGAAATTCAGGGCATTTTTGATACCGGTTTCCACTGTTCTTGGAGGACTCATATCAGGTTTCATTGTCTACAGGTTTGCCCCGGAGGCGGAAGGGCATGGAACAGACGCTGCCATAAGTGCATTCCATAATAATAATGGAAAGATCCGCAGGCGGATACCGCTTGTGAAGCTTGTTGCATCCGCAGTAACTATTGGTTCAGGTGGAAGTGCAGGCAGGGAAGGGCCAACTGCCCAGATAGCTGCCGGATTTGGATCCTTCGTTGCAGACGCGTTCAAGATGAGCGACCATGACAGAAGAATAGCCATGGCTGCTGGCATAGGTGCAGGAATAGGCAGCATATTCATGGCTCCCCTTGGAGGCGCACTTCTCAGCACAGAAATACTGTATCGCCAGGATTTCGAGGTTGAGGCACTGATACCTTCCATTGTAGCTTCAATTGTGGGCTACTCAATTTTTGGATTTCTTTTTGACTACAAGCCGCTGTTCACCATCCCTGATTCCTCGGTTCTTCTGGGATTTTCCCATCCTGAGTCCCTCATTGTTTATCTTGGCGTGGGCATCATAGCCGGACTTGGCGGCATACTCTATGTTAAGGCATTCTACGGCATACAGGGACTCTTCAGGAAGATGGGGCGATTCCCGAAAATGCTCAGGCCTGCACTGGGTGCGCTGCTCGTTGGCATAATAGCCATCTGGTTCCCTCAGATACTTGGCCTTGGGTATGGGTGGGTGCAGCAGATTTTCTTCCAGAACCTTGAACTTCTTCCACTCTGGATACTCCTGGTTCTCTTCTTCCTGAAGATACTGGCAACTTCACTGACCATTGGATCCGGCGGCTCGGGAGGAGTCTTTGCCCCCGGGATTGTTACAGGAGCGTTCCTTGGTGCCGCCATTGGCATTGTTGTACACCCGTTCTTTCCATTTCTCAACGTGGTGGAGATCACCATAGTAGCCATGATCTCATTTTTTGGAGGCATAGCGAAAGCGCCAATATCAATACTGATCATGGGCACGGAGATGACTGGCGGATTTGCGCTTTTCCTCCCACTGATGCTGGCCACCACTGTCTCGTACTTTGTATCAGGTCCCAAGTATTCCATTTACAGTGCTCAGGTGAAGGACAGGTCAGCTTCTCCAGCACATGCCATGGAATACGAAAAACCTGTCATGGATGAGGTGCTGGTTGAGGACGCAATGCAGAGAAACTACCCATGGGTTTCTCCTGATGATGATCTCAGCGTTGCGTTGAATCTTCTCAGAACTACCAAAACCAAGATGGTTGTGGTTGAACTTGCCAGGAATCTTCAGGGCACTATTTCGCTTGAAAATATAAACCCGGATTCAGATCTCAGGTCAATCAAGGTGGAGGAGGTCATGAACAGGAATCCCCTTACCATCTCAAGCAGTGAAAACATACACGTGGCCCTGGACACACTCATAAAGAGCACAACTGGAAAGCTGGTTGTTGTTTCGCCCACTGACGGGAAGACAGTCCTTGGAACCATTGGACTTTCTGAAATTGCAGACGCGTACAACAGACAGGTAAGGAAGATTAAGAACATGCAGATTCGGGGCAACAGCTGATTCAGCTCCTGTTCCTGCCGGAAGCGCCATTTAATTTTTCCATCACATTTACCTGATTTACTGCATGATGCTGGCACTGGACTGGCATGACAGCAGGAAATCACAATCTCCATACAGGGGAAAAGTAGAAATCCAATTAGCACTGATCCATACAGATGGCGATCACCAATGCCGATTATGGAACCATAAGGCAGTTCGATGGAAGGGATCTGGACAGGATTCTTGAGATTGCATCTGCTTCTCTCTCCGAATACTACTCAGAGGCGCTCATAATGGACCTCTATGATGAATGGCCCCAGGCTTTCCTTGTATATACCATGGGGCGCGAGATACAGGGATTCATAATCGGCTCAAGATTTTCACCCACAGAGGCAAGGATCCTCATACTGGCAGTTGACCAGCAGTTCAGGAACATGGGCATAGGGGGAACCCTCATGCAGGCTTTCCTTGCGTTGTGCAGCAGAAACAACTTCATGAGCGTAAAACTGGAAGTTCGAACAGATAATGATAACGCAATAAATTTTTACAGAAAATTAGGGTTTGTTGTGACATCAAGACTGAAGGCCTATTACAGCGATTCGTCTGATGCCTACACAATGTGGAAAATACTCTAGAAAACCGCGACCTTCCCTTCCACGAAGAGGTTGGTCAGGTTTCCTATGTTGGCAAGGCGATCGTCTGCAAGGTTCCTTATGTTGTTCTTGATCTTGGACTGGTCTGCGTTGTCTGCATATATGACCTGGATGCTTGCAACATGCGGATCGTCTATGCGTCTTCCGATCTGCGACACAATCCTGACATGAACCTCCTGGACATCCCCGGGGTGTTCCTTCACAATGTCCTGGGCAATCATGTTGGACAGCACATTGTACAGCTTCCCCACATGTGTGACGGGGTTCTTGCCTGCTGCGGCTTCCATGCTCATTGGCCTGTATGGAGTTATGAGGCCGGAAACCCTGTTTCCCCTTCCAACAGAGCCGTCATCGCCGTTTTCCATTGACATTCCTGTCACTGTGAGGTAGTGCCCTGTGCCCTTCCCGTTCTCGTCATCTGCCGTGTTCACAAATATCTTTACCGGTTCACTGGTGACCTTTGCTGCATTCTTGGCTATGAGTTCCTTCAGCTCACTCTTGACGGAAAAGTACTCAGGATCGTCCTTTACGAACTTGTCCACATATGCCGCTGCAACGGTCAGGTTTATTGTTTCTCCCTGCCTGAAACCCATTACCTTTATATCATAGCCTATTGCGGGCAGCTTTGACTTCAGCGCCGGTCCGTTGAGGTATCTTTCAGTCTCGTACACAAGCCTCTCTGTATCGGTGTATGGAGCAAAACCCACACCAAATGATGTGTCGTTTGCCCTGAGCTTTGAGGTATCATATATCTCAGTAAGGTCAACTGAACCGTGCCCAATCCTGCAGTCGATCATGACATCAGAATCCAGGTCCAGGTGCTTGAAGTTAGTATTCAGGAATTCCCTGGTGGCTTTTATTGCAATTGACTTGAATGGTATCCTGTCCTTTCCGACCGTGGTTGTTGCCCTCCCGCTGAGGAGTATGTATGTGGGTTCCAGGACCTTTCCGCCACCGAACTGTGGAGCGGACTGACCGCCCACAACCTCGACCTGGTCCGTATTGTGATGCAGAATCTTGCCGTATTCCTTGAGGTAATACCTGCTCAATGCCCTGCTTACAGATTCTGCAATTCCATCAGAAACGCTGTCCGGATGCCCGATACCCTTCCTTTCAACGATCTCGATTTCTCTCTTTGCTGTTGGTGTCTGTAGGATGCTTTCGACTGCAATGTTTCTTTCCATTATTTTGCCTCTTTTTTCAGGGGATTTATAAACTGAAATAAAGGTTTTGTATTTCTGGCTGCCAAATTACCACGCCAAAAGTAAAATTACCACGAGTAATTTTTACGGGGACTGTAAAATGAATTAAGTAAGTTGTTCATTACTCCTGCATCATGAAGATTCTGGCCAGTGTTCATAACAAGGATAGGCTTGATTTATTCCTTCACGGGATCTCGAAATATGTGGATGAGATCTATGCGTCAGGCGGCACCTGCAAGTTTCTGACTGATTCTGGATTTGCGTGCCGGAATATATCCACCCTGACGGGCTTCGAGGAACTGCTGCGTGGAAGGGTGAAGACGCTACATCCTGCCATTTTTGCCGGTGGATTTCACAATATCCTGTATCTGGTCGCGCATTTTCAGCGCTTCCCTGTCATCAAATGAATCATATTTGGTTGAT
>JAJZZZ010000079.1 GCA_021797265.1 Thermoplasmata archaeon | reverse complement strand
TTTACCTGACGGAGTTGCAGAAACCCTCCATTTACGGACTTCCCTTCGGACATGTTGCCGACAGCCAGATGCTCATTCCCATGAATGCCATGATGACTCTATCAACGGATTACCCTTATGTGGAGCTCAAGGAAAATATTGTAGAATGAGAGCCAAAATATGGCAAACAAATGAGCAATTTACTGACTTTCGAAGTATCTATCATGCCCTGCGAAGGTCATGGTTCGTCAACGGTCATCTTCTTCATCTTATACATCTGCATCATGTATCTCTTGGCATTTAACATATTGCACGACGATTTACAGGGTAAGCCAGGCCCCATTCATGCTCTAATTACTCTGATTAACCGAAGCCAGGAACGGCGGGTGCAATGCGGCAGAGGTCCTGCCTCTATTATACGGGGCGCGCCACTGGACTTCAACCTGTTGCTGCATTCTTGCATATGCAACCTGTGATAACGGATCACGAAAAAAACCTTATACATCAAGGAAACATAATTCAAATATTGCCAGTTCAATTGTTTCCGGATAAAGATGCAATGCAGGTCTGAATTATTCTATCAACAATGTTTATGAATTAATTGGGATATTGCTAGATGTGAACCTTGATTATCTGAAAGTCTTCGTGGACCTGGCAAAGTCTGGAAACATGCGCAGGACTGCCGGCAATCTTGGAATAACTGAAGCCACGGTAAGTTACAGGCTAAGGCAACTTGAAGATATGCTGGGAAACGAACTTTTCTCCCGTGATTCTAAAAAGCTTGAGATTACACAATTCGGAAAAGAATTTTATCCCGATGCCATACAGGTAGTCTCCATAATCGACAGGTATTCCCGTGATCACGTTACAAACAACACTCCAAAAGCCATGAAAGTATCGTCAGGGGAAATAGCTGCAATACATCTCCTGCCAGGGCTCATAAAGAGCTTCAGGGATAAAAATACTGACATCTCTGTGGATATGGAAATCGGTAGTTCCTATGAAATCATTCAGAAGCTTGTCGACGCGAAGACCGATGTTGGATTCGCTGTCAGCCTGGATTTCCCGGAATTCCATTCTGTGATTTCCAGAATGGGAGTGACCCAGCTCACTGACATCGATCTTATCTTCATTGCACCTGTAGACTGCAAGTTTTTGCAAAGAAAGATCCTGAACCCAAAGGATCTGACAGAGATGCCTTATATCTCTAGATACGGTAATTCAGGGGTACAGGCTCAGATTGAAAAGATACTCCAGCATGCCGGAATGTCAGAAGATGACCTGAACATTGTATTCAGACTGGAAAATTCGTCATCTGTGATAAATGCTGTCGCTGAGGGACTGGGTGTGTCAATAGTGGCAATGGTGCAGGCTGAAAAGCACATAAAAAATGGATCCATTGGATGGTTGCCGATCGACACGGATGTCAAGACAAGCCTCTATCTGGTGGACAGGTGGAACGGGACGAACGAAACAGTTGGCAGATTTGTTTCCTTCGTAAAATTCTACATGAACAAGTACGTGAACAAAAAATAAGAAAAAGGTATAGATTCCTAAGTCACAAGGTATTTCTTCACAGTTGCTTCATTAAGATCTATCCCAAGCCCCTCAGTTTTCGGTACCCTGATCTTCCCTCCAGATTGCGCATCCAGGTTAACCTTCAGCAGGTCACTCTTCAGGGGATTGGATTGCTCGTGTGACCACGCCGTTCTCATGTATTCATATGTCAGGAAATTCTGTGCGTAGGCCGCCAGATGCAGCTCGGCCGTCATAGTTACCCCGGAGGAGCTTCCCGTGTGGGGTGCGTATGGAATGCCGTAAGCCCTGGCCATGGACAGTATGTTCCTCACTTCAGTGAATCCTCCTGCGCGGCCAACATTTGGCTGGATGATGTCTATATTCCCGGTTGTTATGAGGTCCCTGAACCCATATTTCGTGAATTCAGATTCTCCTGCAGCTATGGGTATGTCAAGTTTCTGTGTAAGTTCATGATAGCCTGGCATATTATCAGGCGGTATTGGCTCCTCGAACCAGAACACATCATATTTCTCGAATATCCTTCCAAGTTTCAGTGCTGAATTGACTGTATATCCGGAATTGGCATCCACCATTATTGTGAGATCATCGCCATACTCCTGCCGAAGCAGCTTCACGGCCAGCGCATCCTCCTCAACGCCTCTCCCGATCTTCAGCTTCACCTGGGTGAACCCCTCATTCAGGATATTCTTCACTTCCTGCACAACCTCCTTCGGCTTCCTGAATCTGATGGACGAAGCATAGCACTGTATATCATCGCGGAATTTTCCCCCAAGCAGGTTGTAGATGGGAAGTTTGAGAGTTTTACCCATGAGGTCCCATATGGCCATATCAACACCGCTGATGGCCTCTATCATGTAGCCCTTATAGTGGCCGCGCTGCTTCATTGTGGCATACATCTCTTCCCACAGGAACTCATAATCAAAGGCGTTTTTCCCTACGATTATGGGTGTAAGTACGTCAATAATGATGCTTTTAAGTGCTTCCGGAGCCAGCCTTGTCATGCATTCTCCAACACCCGTAAGGCCGTTTTCTCCCGTTACCTTTACAATTACACTCTTGTATGACCCAAACACTATGGATTTGAGTTCCTGGTAATATGGCAGGCTCTCTGGCGGTGTGGTAAGGTCAGTAATTGGCACCACAAGGTTGAGAACCTCCACGCCTGTAATTTTTAATTCCTGCATATCTTTCACATTTCCCAGGGCACAACGATTGGTCAAGTGCCTCTGAAATGATAACCTAAGGCAATGTTTAAACTTTTCTATCAATCTATCTATTGATAGAAATCCTTTTACACTCCAATGATGTATACCTCATGAGGGAAGTCATAATGAGTGATTCGTCTGACAGAAGTGTTGGAAGAGCCGGAAGCATTCCGGCACGTCTTGAAAGATTGCCCATAAGCAGATACCACTGGACGCTTGTGATACTGGTGGGATTCATCTACATGTATGAATCTCTGGATCTCGGTATAACCGGTACAGTGAGTACTGTGCTGGGGCATTTTCCGGGCCATACAGCTTTTCTTATTGCATTCTTTGGAATCGCCGTGACGGTAGGTATTGTAATCGGGATGGCATTTTCTGGGAGGCTGGCTGACAGGTATGGAAAGAGGAGAATTGTGCTGTTTGGCCTTATCGTTCTTCTTGGGATGTCGGGTGTCATAGCCGTCATTCCTGCAAATTTTCCGCTTCTGATAGTGCTGCGTGTTATACAGGGAATTGCTGCCGGGGCGGTTTACGCGTTTCCATATTCTTACCTGGTGGAGTTCATACCAAAAAGCCGCAGGGGCTACTTCATCGGCTTCATAGACCTGTTCTTCGTTTTCGGGTATTTCCTGGCCCCGCTGATTTCCCTATTTGCAATACCATATCTTAGCCCATCGGTATCGTGGAGAGTCGTGTTTGCCATAGGGTTCGTTCCCATCGTCCTCTATCCCCTCTATTACAGATATATCCCGGAATCACCCAGATGGCTTGAGCGGAACGGGCGCTATGAAGAAGCAGATAAAATAGTCACTGGCATTGAAGATAGAATCAGGAAACAGTCCGGCAAGGAACTTCCAGCACCCGTCATAACAGAGGATCTCATGGAGGTTGAAACCACCAGGCCAGGGGTTAGAGACCTCTTCCAGAAAAAGTATCTGCGCTATTCAATTCCATTGTGGATATATACATCTGCAATGTTATCGGGTTTCTACATCTCCAGCATATACGCCCCAACAATTTTCGAGAGTTTCGGTTTCACAGCGTTCTATGCACTGCTCTTCACGTTGATCATGAACGGCATAATGCTGTTTCCGAAGATGGGGGTCATGTTCACGGCTGACCGTGTTGGAAGAAAGAGGCTTGGAATTATGCTGATGGCTCTCGCTGCCATATTCTCACTGCTCCTTTACACGGTTCACTTCAGCCTGGTACTTGTGGTTATACTGGTTTTCGCGGTCTTCTGGTCAGTAAATGCCAATTCCCCACTATGGAGAATGTTTGCCAGCGAAACATATCCCACAACTGCTAGGCAAACAGGAGTATACTTCAATGAAATGGTGTCACGGCTCTGGTCAGGTGTCATTTTCACTCTCATAATAGGGTATGACATAGTTTCGGCTTCACTGAAGGGATCTGCAAAAATACATGCAATATATTTCTCCTACCTGCTCATAGCAATAATCAGCATCATAGGAGCCATGTCGGTGTACTTCCTGAAGGAAACTGCCAATAAGCAGCTTGAGAAAATTGAATATGAGATAAACAGGGAAACAGAAGTGAAACAATGAGTATTTACAGGATTGCAGTGGCAGAAGGTGACAGTATTGGTCCTGAGGTTGTACATGCGTCTATGGATGTATTGAACTTCCTTCAGGATGCCATTTTCAGCGACGTGAAAATTGAATACAAAGAAGTTGAGGTTGGCTGGAAAGGACTGAAGTCTCAGGGGTCAAGCCTGCCTGAGGAATCTGTGAAGAAGATGGAGGCCAGTGATGGTCTTATACTGGGTCCACTGGACGTTGGCAGGTATCCGGCAGGGGACCCTGGAGGACCCAGCCCGTCCGGGAAAATCAGAAAGCATTTTGATCTCTTTGCCAACATTAGGCCAACTGTTTCATATGGCATCAACAGGAATTACCCTGATGGTGAAGTCAACCTTGTGATTGTAAGGGAAAACACAGAGGGTTTCTATGCTGACAGGAACATGTACATGGGGAATGGGGAATTCATGCCAACGAAGGACGTCGCCATGGCTGTCAGGGTCGTGACAAGAGAAGGGTCCCAGCGCATAATAAGGGAGGGTTTCAGGCTGGCTGCCGCCCGGAGGCAGCACATTACTGCTGTACACAAGGGCAACGTGCTCAAGGTTTCAGATGGTCTCTTCCTCCAGGTATTTGGTGAGATAGCTGAGGAATTTCATGCTATCAGGGCCGATGACAAGATAGTTGATGCAATGGCATTTGACATTCTTACAAACCCCCAGAAATATGATGTCATTGTCACGACAAACATGTTCGGTGATATACTCAGCGATGAGGCAGCAGGAATTGCAGGAAGTCTCGGACTTGCCCCCTCATTGAATTCAGGCGAGAATTATGCCATGGCCCAGGCGGTACATGGGTCAGCACCGGACATTGCAGGGAAAGGAATAGCCAATCCCATTGCCGAGATCCTATCCTGTGGAATGCTTCTGGACTGGCTTGGAAGCCGCAACAATGATTCCAGACTGGCAAAAATGTCATACATGATAGAATCAGCAATAAGAAAACTGATTGCCAAGAGAGAAAACCTGACCCCCGACCTTGGAGGCCATGGCACCACGGAATCTATAAGCAGGGGCATCATCAGCAGATTAGAGGAGATGAAGAAATGAAGGAAACATGGATAGATTTCAGCCATACATACGAGGAAGGGATGCCTGAGGCTGCAGGCCATGCACCAATGAAAGCCGAGAGGGTGAATAACAAGAACACCGGTTCCAGGATAACTAACATCACATTTAATTCACATTGTGGCACTCATATAGATGCCCCCTACCATTACGTCGACGGAGGGAGAACAATTGATACATTCTCTCCTGAATTCTTTCATGGAATGGCTGCTGTCCTGGACCTGGCCAAGGATGAGTTTAAGGCTGTCACTTACCAGGATATACACGCAAACAGGGAACTCATATCGGCGGCCGATTTTGTTTTCATAAGGACCGGGTGGGAAGAAAAGTGGAACCTTGATGAATATATATGGAAGTACCCATACGTATCAGCAGAGGCTGCAGAATACCTGACAGAATTCAACATCAGGATGGTTGGAACAGACACCATGTCACCGGATCCATCCCTGAAGAGTGGGCTGAGGAAAGGCTCTCCTGCGCACATGGCGCTCCTGCCAAAAAACATCCTGATTATTGAGAATCTTACGGGAATGAAACTTGTAGCAGGCAAAATTGTTGAAGTTTACTGCTTCCCGCTGAAGTTTGCAAAAGGAGACGGATCTCCCACCAGGATAGTTGGCAGGCTCCAGGAATAGATCCCTTTCAATTTTATATTGGCAGATGCCTCTTAACATAATATTTCTAATTTAGGTTACAAATGAAATAGGAAGAGAGCTCCGATCTTCAGGGAGGAGATGAATTGATAAACTTATGTGTATGGCAATGGCATTGAAATTCAGGCATGAAACTCCTCCTGTGAAATCATGAGAAAGTCATGCATGAAAATCCACATGCAATGATTGATCCGGAAGGACTTCAGCATGAGACAGGGAATGTATCCGTTCCGCAGTCTTGGCAGAGGAATGGGTAAGGACACATCCCGATTGCATGCAGACAGGGATGCATGCAAGTGGAGCACTGATACCCACAGAGGCGCAACTTTCAGGACTGGAAAGACGCCAGAACTCGGTAATGGATTCCCGCAAAACTGTCATGACAGTGAGGGATGAAGGCGAAAACGGAGCAAAAGTGAGAACCTCCGATGCTTTTGCTGAAGAGAGTATGTCAGTTACGGCAATTATACATCCTCTCTAGAATATTTTCTGATCAGGGAGGGGTGATTTCATCCCTGATCATGGATTTTACCGCATTAAAATTGATAGCATGAGCTCCTGTACCAGAAGCCATGCTCCTGTTAATTGAAACAGCATAGTGACATTGGACCTTGTGGCCGATGGAAATCTCTGAAAGCACAGGCCTGGTCTCATGACACAATTCTGTTGCAAGTGGGCATCTC
>JAJZZZ010000078.1 GCA_021797265.1 Thermoplasmata archaeon | reverse complement strand
GGTCCATAACTCCGATCGGGTAGGAGGGGGCTGAGCCAACTATGATGGCAGTCCTGTCTGTAATAAGCTTCCGGACCTCCTCCGGCTTTACCTTGAATGTTTCCCGGTCCACCGGTGCTATTTTAAGCTCAAGCCCAAAATACTGTGCCCCCTTTACAAACGCAGGATGTGCTGTCCTGGGAATTATGATCTCAGGTTTCCCTGAAATGTCCCCCTTCCTTGCCAGAAAATAGTCCCTGGCAGTCTTTATGGCAAGCAGGATACTCTCAGCTCCTCCACTGGTAAATGTGCCAACCGTTGAGGAATCTCCATTGAGTAGGGATGCGCACATCGCCACCAGATCATTTTCGAGCAGGAGCGAACTTGGGAAAACAGTAAAATCCAGGGCATTCTTGTTCACGAACGCATTATAGAAATCCATGATCTTGCTGAGGTCTTTTCTTCCTGACATGTAGACATAAGAGAACAGTTTCCCGCTGTCATCCGGCATGTCTCTACTAGCTATCTTATCCAGTCGGGCCTCGATATCCTCAAGGGAAAGCCCTTTGTCTGGAACCGTCTTGAGCATATTTTTCATAGTGGGGTATCTTACTAAAATTTTTTCCGGAAATTCCAACTTCCATATTGGTGAATGTGATAAAAAAGCAGGGGAGAAAACCCGAATTATTCAGGCTCACATACCGGGCCATTCTCATCATCTTTGATCTTAAGCCTGTCTCCCCTCTTGACCTCTGAAGTTGTGCGGCAAAATCCCTTCGTTCCATTATCGGTCTGGAACATGACCACGCTGTAGTCATCCGGAAATGGTTCAGGCGTAGCTATAAGGTGTACGCTGTCAAGTGCTGCCGCACTCTTTACCTCAACCGAACCGAAGCCTTTTGAGCCACACTTAGGGCACACAGCTCTCCTGAAAACATATTCGACCGAACAGCTGCTGCACCTGTAAAGTTCCATCAGGCCACCTCGTATACAAATGAAGTCGAGTTGTTGCCAAAGCCAGCCATGCTTACACTGAAACCGGTGCTCACATTCTTTGCCTGCCTCTTTCCGGCCTGTCCGGTAAGCTGAAGATATATTTCCGCGGTCTGGGCAACCCCGCTTGCACCGATTGGGTGACCCTTTGAGTTCAGCCCGCCACTTGTATTGATGGGAAACCTTCCATCAATGGTAGTCTCTCCTGTTTCAAGGGCCTTCCAGCCCTCTCCCTTCTTGAAAAAGCCCACGTCTTCGGATTCAACTATTTCAAGGATGGAGGCCATGTCATGAAGTTCTGCAAGGTCCATATCCTTTGGGGTTTTTCCTGCTGACCTGAAAGCCTTCTTTGCTGATTCTTTCACCGAATCAATGGAGACCAATGATTCTCTGGATGTTATGGAAGAAACGCCTGAGCTAGCACCGGTCCCCGTTATCCTGACGGACTTGCTCCCAAGGCTCTTGTTGTTATAGTCAGATGTAACTAGAAGGCTCACAGCGCCATCGCTCACAGGGCAGTATTCAAAGATCCTCAGGGGATCGACAATAACCTTGGATGCCATTACTTTCTCAAGGGAAACATCAGCCTGGAAGTGGGCGTAAGGATTGAGAGACCCGTTGTGGTGGTTCTTCACAGCAACCATGGCAATGCTTTCCCTTGTGGGTGAAAATTGGCTGATATAGGATTTAGTCATGAATGCAGCAAGTGAAGGAAGTGAGGGTCCGCCGCGCCTCTCTTCCGGAGGCAGGAGTGAGGCAATTATTCTGGTTGATTTCTTGGTAGGGTACCCTGTCATTTTCTCTGCCCCTATGACAAGAACATTCTCCGCCTCACCGGATGCAACCAATGATTTGGCCACAAGCACAGCCGAACCTCCGCTTCCACTGGTGTTGTCTACCCTCATGGAGGGAACGTTCTCCATTGCCAGGTGTGTGGTGAGTAGGTTGTTGAGGCCTGAAATGTCATTGAATTCACCCGAATATGAGTTTGACACGACAACAAAATCTATGGCATCCCTGTATTTGTCAACAATTGGAAGTGCAGATTCAGAGGATATGGTAAATATATCCTCCTCTCTCTTGCCAAATCTGGCAAAATTTGCCGCCGATATTGAAACCATGAAAAATGAAGTGGTTTGGTGTTAAAAAATCATGCCCATCAGACCCCGCTTGGGACACGAGAGCTGAAACCGGCATCCACTTCAAGTATCTGGCCGGTGGTAAGGTTGTTCTCTATTAGCATCCTGACTGCTTCAGAAACATATCTGGCGTCATGCCTGCCGCTTTTTCCCAGCAGCTCCTGGAAGTCACCCTGTCCACATTTTTCCTTTATTATGAATCCAGGCGATACAGCATTGACGCGTATGTTCCTTGGAATGAGTTCATTGGCCAGAAGCCTGACCATGTAGTCAATAGCACCCTTTCCAGCGGCATAGCCAACATGGCTGTTTATGTAAACGCTTCTTGCCGCTGAAATCACCACTATGGAGCCACCCGATTCAGGGAAATGGGGAACTGCCCCCTGTACAACGTTATAGAAAGTGTTTGCATTATTGCTCATGGCAGAACTGAAATAATCAGAATCAACCTCCGCAAGTTTCTTCTGCCCGAAAAATCCTCCAGCAAGGTGCACCACAGCATCCAGGCCGCCAAGTTTTTTCGTAAGATCAGAAATGGCGTTAGCAGTCTCCTCAAAATTCATGAGGTCACAGCTGGAATAGTGTGCGCCTAATTCCTTTGCCACCTTCTTTCCATTTTCTCCCCTGGAGATAATGGCCACGTCATGGCCCGACGATTTCAGCAACCTCGATGTATTGCAGCCCATTCCGTTTCCCACACCTGAAACAATAATTCTGGCCATGGTTTTACATAAAGAGTTCCGGATATTTTACATGAGTGATCCATAAGCCTCTTCCCTTGTCCTGAACCAAACATGATTATGAACCATTTCGGCATATAGCTTTCCAATGAAATTTTCTGAACCGGGAAAGATTGGCGATCTTGAGATCAGGAACAGGATAGTCATGGCTCCTATGATTTCCAACCTTGGGAATCCTGACGGGAACACAAATGACAACCACCTCGCTTACCTTGAGGAAAGGGCAGCTGGAGGAACGGGGCTGATCATCACCGAATACACTTACATAAACAGCACCAACTCAAGAGGATCAAGGAATGAAACCGGAACATACAATCCTGATTTTATCCCGAAATTCAGGAGGCTCACTGACCGCATCCACTCCCATGGCGCCAGGACATTCATGCAGCTGGTGCATGCCGGAGGCAAGGCATTTCTGGATACAAACAGGGAAGGGCCAATGGCGCCAACCTCCACAGATTATGTGGGATACATGCCAAGGGAAATGACCCTTGAAGACATCGAGAGCGTTGTAAAGGACTTCGTCAGGGGAGCAAAGTTTGCTTCCAACGCACAGTTCGACGGAATAGAGCTCCACGGAGCCCATGGATACCTCATTCAGGAATTCCTCTCACCTGCACTCAACAGGAGGACAGACAAGTACGGCGGATCCCTCGAAAACAGGCTCAGATTCCCACAGGAGATCATAGAAGCAGTGAAGTCTGAGGTGAAATTCCCGGTTGGAATAAGGCTGAGCCTCTACGAGGACGACCCCGACGGTTACACGCCGGATTACGGCCTCAAGGTGGCCGAATCCCTTAAAGGCATAGATTACGCACATTTCTCAGCGGGAAGGTTTGCGCCACCCGGTTCATCCTCATCATTCTACGGTGAGAAGGCACACATCGCAGCTAAGCTTCCAAGGAAGCCCAAGGTCACCTCCATCGTAGTAGGTTCCGTAACAGGGCCTGCAGACGCTGAGAAAGTGCTGGAGAAATCCGACTTTGTTGCCGTTGGGCGTGCACATCTTGCAGATGCTTATTTTGCTGAAAAACTCATGAGCAATCCTGAACTTGTCAAGCCTTGCATCAGGTGCAACCAGGCATGCAGGGACCTTGGATTTGGTGAAGTCAGGTGCACCGTGAATCCGGATGTGGGATATGAGCTCAGAAAGGTGCAGATTCCCAGCAACACGGGCAGGATAAAGATTGTGGGAGCCGGGATAAAGGGGCTGGAAGCAGCTCTCACAGCTGCCAAGGCTGGCATGTCGGTAACTGTTTATGACATGAGGGACAGCATAGGGGGGCAGGTCCTTGACTATTGGGACCCAAAGAAGAAGGAAGAGTTCGGCAACCTCATAAATTACTACGGGAATGCTCTCCGGAATTTCGGGGTGAAGTTCGAGCTGGGAAGCAAATACACAGGCTCAGATGCACTTTACTGCCTCCCCGACGTGTCATATCCGGAACTGCAGCCTTCAGGGACCGTAAAAATAGACTCCAACGTTTACCAGTATCATGATGCTGCACTGAAGCTCGCCTCAAACCACAAGGTCATAATGTCAAAGAGGAGCCTTACAAGCCTTGACCGTGTCAGGGTGCACTCCTATGTTGAGGCTGCAACTAAGGCAGGCATAGAATTTGTAGAGAAAATTGAGGGAAAGCCCGATGTGGAAAAGAACCAGAGGCTTCAGTACGACATCAGGGCTGCAATGATATCAGGCAGGGAAGCCCTGAAAAAATACCTGGACCATAATTCTAGGGCTCATCTCTAGAATTTTCCCTGTTGAGCTTTCTCTCCATCCTTCCCCTTACCCATTTTATTTCTTTCTGCTCTTCAGGAGTAAGCTCAAACTGGTCGGTCATTTTCTCCCCCACAAACTCCGGGGGTATCTCGTTAACAAGAAAGACATCGTCCGTTGCCCTGTAGGTCTGCCTTCCAGACTCCCTCAGGC
The DNA here is from genome assembly GCA_021797265.1 of Thermoplasmata archaeon. Next base: position 1,975 of record JAJZZZ010000078.1, on the reverse strand, counting down.
CGTCAATGTCAATTTCCACCACAGTGGGGGAATCGATGTGGAACATCCCTGAGACATAGGCCTGCCTTGGGGTCAGGGAAAGGTGTATCCAGCTCTTGTCTGATGGGCTGATTCCAGTTTCCCGTATGAATTCAAGCTCTTCCTCGGTTGTCTGGTAGTACAGTTTTGAAGGAACATCATCTGTGGGAAGGTCATCCATGTTCACGGGAATGGTGTGCCCGTAGGCTGCACGAATCTCATGATCGCTGTTGACCTGGTATCTCTGCTTTGGATCGGTCATGGCCAGGGCCTCAATGTGGAAGGGAGTGAGCCAGTAGAAATTCTTCCTCTGAGCCTTGATCACAGGCACAATGTTGTATATCCTCACCCAGCCATGGTCATCAAGCTTCACGCCATAGTTCTCAGGGAAATGCCTGAGCATCCCGGCTATAATTCTTCCAACGCCCTCAATTTCGCTTTCCCTCATGAGAAGCTTTCCCTGGTTGCCGCATGCTGGACATTCAGGGCCACGGAATGCTCCATGGCTCATGCAGTTCTTCAATTCATTCGCCATTACCTACTCATCCCCCGCAAGTGCTCTTGAAATATCGCCTGCAACAGAGATCAGGCTGTGGTCCCCATCGATGGTGTCTGATACGGCAAGAAGATCGACCAGAGGCTCAATGATCTTGTCTGAATCCTTGGCGAAGACCCCATGGACAGCACTGACGCTGATCCTTGATGCACCGTTGTCCTTGAGAAGTTTTACAGCTTTAATAATTGTTCCACCGGTGGAAATGATATCATCCACAATGAGTATGGACTTTCCTGAAAAGTCTATCTCTGGAAGGTGCATTTCAACAGTCTTAGCGTCAATTCTCTTTTTGTTGATGTAATATGCAGGTATTGAAAGGATCTCCGCCATTTTCTTAGCCCTTCCGTATCCTCCATCGTCCGGGGAAAGTATGAGGTCAATTTTCATGTTCCTGAAATATTCGCTGGAAGTCTCTATCACGCTTAGGTTATCCAATGGGTGTGATGCAAAACCAATGGTTTCCTCATCGTGCATTTCCACGCAAATGATCCTGTCTGAGAAATTCTCAATGGCCCTGGTCATGACCTTTGACGAAACGGGTTCCCCCGGCTTGTAGACCATGTGCTGCCTGGAGTATCCGAAATAAGGGAGCACTGCAGTGACATGTGAAGCTCCCGCTTCCCTGGCTGCATTCAGGAGGAACAGAAGTTCAACAAAATCCGCATCGCTCCTCGTGTTTCCAATGACTGCAACTTCTGCCCCCTTTGTATCCGTCAGTATCCTGACATACATTTCCCCGTCGGGAAACCTCTTTCTCTCAACATCAGCAAGAGTGGCCCCCATTTCCTTTGCAACCTTGGCAGCAAGACCCAAGGAAGAACCTGCCGGGACTATTATCATAATCACTTTCCTTATGGTGCGTATGGTTTAAAGGTTTATTCGCACTATCTGGATTCAAATGCCGCTTTCAATGAATTTATAGGAAAGATTGGGTTCCAATAAACATGGAAAACTCCAGGGTATGGTTCGACGGAAAGATAACTGGATACAACGACGTCAAGGTTCCACTTCTTACCCACTCACTGCAGTACGGTTCCGGGATTTTTGAAGGAATCAGGGCATACGATGCAGGTGGAAATGCTGCAATTTTCAGGCTCGAAGAGCATGTTGACCGGTTTATGCGATCTGCACGCATATACAGGATGGGCCTCAGATCAACAAGGGATGAGATCATGCAGGGAATCATCGACGTGGTCAGGGAGAACAAGTACAAATCCTGTTATCTCAGGCCATTCGCTTTCTTCAACGATGACAGTATCTCCCTGCAGACCAGAGGAAAGAAGGTCAGCGTGGCAGTTGTAGGAGTTCCGTACAACAATTACTTTGGAGACACCTCAAACAAGGGTGTTACCTGCAAAGTGGCAGGCTGGAGGAGAATCAACTCAGATATCCTGCCCATAC
>JAJZZZ010000077.1:1374-6998 GCA_021797265.1 Thermoplasmata archaeon | reverse complement strand
TTCCACTGAGAACTATGAGCACCAGTATATCCTTTGAGGTCAGAAAGAGCAGGGAAGACATGGAGAAAAGTAGAAAAAGGCTTATAAGAAACAGCTTCCGACCGTAATGGTCAGCCATCATTGCCAGAAGAAATGACAGAGCTGAACTGATGAGTATAGCTCCGCCCAGAATCAGGCCAATCTCTATGAGGGAATAACCAAGATGATGCAGATACAGACTGAGCAGTACATTCAGGAAGCCGTAACTGAAGCTCAGTAATACCCTTGCCGAAACTATATTCGCAAGATTTAGCCTCTTTCCTTTGGCTAATTTGATCTTTCCAGTTTCCGTCATCCAGTTTCCTCCTGCCCTGAGTCCTGTCTCACCGGCCCATTATCGCACTATCCTATAATGCGAATTTCCATCTGATGGCAGCAACATCTGGCAGCATATACTTTTTGCCAGCAGTAATATGTCTTCGGCATACGCTTGTAATTGTATGCCATTTTATATTCCAGAAATGCAGTAAGGTTCTCATACCTTTCAGGAATTATCAGTGTTTTAGCCTTCTCTGCCAGGAATTTTCCAGAGCGCCCGAATGGTCTGGTTTGTCTTTGGCTTCTTGAGCCCGACATACTCTCATCACGAAGGTTCTATGTTTCCTGCTTCGTGGACAGTTCACCATCATGATATCCGGAGATCATGCTCCGTCTCCTGCCGTCCCTTCCGGGTGGTTTATCAGGCCTAAATTTCCCTCCGCCAGGAGGTATATTTCCTTCATTTTTTCTGTGTTTGCTGGTCTGTCGCATGCAATTCATCCACATGGCAGATTCAGTGGTTTTCCTGATCAATTCATTGAAAATGCTGCTCTTATGTATTATGGCTATGAGCCTTCATAAGGAATTCTGCCTTGCTGAAACTTCTTTAGCGGGAGTTTTACCTGCAAAAAAAATTGTCTGGTTAAAGCTATAATTATAAGCACGTTACATGTTTGTGGATAACGGGATTCACAGTGCAACTGCCGATCCAGGAGAGACGCTCAAGCGCCTCGGAGTAGATTCTGAGAACGGTCTTACGCAGTCCGAAGCCGAACTCAGGTTAAAAAAGGATGGGTTGAACGCACTCCCGGAATCAACCAGCGGAGGTATTTTTCATATAATACTGGAGCAGGTAAGGGAACCCATGATTCTCATACTCATAATCATAGGGCTGATTTATTTTCTCATCGGGACTCCGGTTGAATCCATATCTGTCATTGTCATAGTATTCATCGTAATCGCCATAGAGGTATACAACGTACGAAAAGCGAGAATATCCATACTCGCCCTGCGATCTCTTATTTCATCGAAAGCGTGGATTGTCAGAAGCGGCACTACAGTTGAGGTACCGGTCTCGAATATAGTCCCCGGTGATGTTGTACTCATTCATTCCGGGGAAAGGATTCCGGCAGATGGCATCATCCTTGAGAGTTTTGGCCTGGAAGTGGACGAATCTTCATTGACGGGAGAATCCATTCCGGTCCATAAGCAGGCAATTAGTAATCTCGGCAGTGAGCCATGGGATTCCGAGAAGTACCTGCTCATGTCCGGTACACTGGTAGTACAGGGAAGCGGAAAATTTGCAGTTGTTTCAACAGGCGTGAATACAGAGATCGGGAAAGTCTCGGAATCCGTCAGGACGGAAGGTGAACCTGAGACCCCGCTGGAAATGTCCCTGAAAAGGGCCTCCAGAGTACTCATAGGCATTGCCGTATTTTTCAGTTTCCTGATACCGCTCATAGGTTACCTGCACGGTAATCCGATTGACCAGATGGTACTTACCGGTTTGTCCATGGCTTTCGCAACGGTTCCTGAAGAGCTGCCTATTTTGATAACCATCACACTGGCCGTCGGAGCGTATTCTCTTGCCAGGAAAAATGCCATTGTAAAGGGGCTGAAGGCTGCACAGACCCTGGGAAGCGTGACCGTGATTGCAACCGACAAAACCGGCACACTTACCGAGAACAGAATGAGCGTAGGGCATGTGATGCAGGGAGAAAAATTATATGACGCGAGCAATGCTGCCGGACACCGTTTACTGGTATCGGGAGTTCTGGCTACCGGAACCCTGACAATGGACAGCAGGGGTTCAGAAATTTTCAGGGACCCCATGGAGATATCCATATTCAATTACGCGAAGCAACATGACATCGATTTTGAGAAAGTGCGCCACGAATTTGTGCCCGAGAATAAGTTTGCTTTTGACGGGGCTCTGAAGCTCGCGTCTTACATTTACAAAACTCCCTCTGGCCAGGCGATCTTTACAAGTGGCGCCCCGGAAACAGTCGTGGGAAGATGCACAGGATTTGCAGCAAGCGATGGGACGGAAAGCCCTATGACCGATGGCCACAGGAATATTGTGCTTGGGACTGTTGAAAAACTGGCTGCTTCTGGAGAGAGAACCATAGCCATATCATACCGCGTATCCTCAAATATAAGCAGGGTCAGGAGTGAAGCAGAGAAAGGTCTGGTATTCCTGGGCCTCTTCAGTTTTATTGATCCTCCCAGAAAGGGTGTAAGGGAAGCAATAAAAATGTGCCAGAATGCAGGGATACGTGTCATAATGCTGACTGGGGACCACCCCGGAACTGCTGCGGCAATAGGAAGAATGGTTGGCATAAACGGATCAGGCAGCACCATGACTGGAGACATGATAAAATCCATGAGCGATGCAGAGCTGGAAAGATCAGTCAGGAGCCATTCAATTTTTGCCAGGATAAGCCATGGACAAAAACTCAGAATTGTCAGGTCATTACAGAAACTTGGCGAGACTGTCGCTGTGACAGGGGACGGCGTCAACGATGCCCCTGCGCTCAGGGCTGCGGAAATAGGCATAGCAATGGGAATAAGGGGGACAGATGTGGCAAAGGAAGCCTCGGACATGGTACTTGAGGACGATAATTTCCAGACCATTGCCGAGGCTGTGTTTGAGGGAAGAAAAATGCAATACACACTCAGGAAAGGCCTCAGGTATTACATATCTGTCAAACTATCTTTGATTTCTATCCTTTTGGTCCCGGTAATCCTGGTGATTCCGTTTCCGTTTCTTCCCATACAGATAATTATAATGGAGCTTTTCATGGATGTTGGTGCCCTCTGGGGATTCCTTTATGAAAATAGCGAAGCAGGGATTGTGGAGAGGCAGCCCCCGGGAAAGAGATCGAGTTTCATCACAAGAGATATGATGTATTCCATATCTACAGCCGCAGCGGGAATATTCATTGCAGTAACAGCTGTGTACCTTTACCTGTATTATGCACATGGAAATATTGTCCAGGCGCAGACGAGCGCGTTCGCGACATGGATACTATCCCAGGTGATTCTGGCACAGAATCTCAGAACTGAGTATCAGCCAGTCATCAGGAAAGGATTCTTTTCGAATCCCATAATACTGGCATGGGGGATCATAATTGTGGGAATGCTTGTAACTGTGACTGTGTACTCTCCACTTCATTCCATAATAGATACGTCATCGCTGGGGCTGCATGAATGGCTGATTGTAGTAATTGCCGCAATCTTGTCAAGTTCCTGGATGGAAATTATGAAGTTTTCCAGAAAGGAATACAGGGCACTGCGCAACATGGAAACAGCTTCTTGAATAGAAACATGGAAATCCCCATGAATACGCAACCGCAAGTGTCCGATCCAAGGATACCATTGATATCGGATTATGGAGCATCAGCTATAATGAAATTTGCATCAAAGCTGAGCCAGAAAATGTGAGTGAAAAATGATCGACCATTTACAAATTGACTGACCCTTAAATCACTGGTCTTGAAATCCATAACCTGATGCGGGGATGAGATAGAAGAACTTAGACCATAAAATCAACATTTTTCCTGTTTAATGACAAATTTCAGCATCTCTGTAGCCACGTCAATGCCAGAGGCTGCAGTGGTCCCCCTGAACTCCATGGTGCCATTTATTTCGTGAACCATCGGCCCACCATCTGTTTCCATTATATCCACACCGTAAATCCCGGTATCCAGGAAGCTCACCGACTTTATTGCCAGCTCCTCAATTTCACTGTTTTTCTGAAGCTTCTCCACCCTTCCCCCAATTGCAGCGTTTGTCCTCCATTCATCTCCAATCTGGTATCGGTACATTCCGGCAATGATGTCCTCTCCTGCCACTATTATCCTGATATCCCGCCCTGGCTTCCTGACAAATTCCTGAAAGTAGTATACGGACTGTATGGGATGCATCAGTGATCTGTCGTGAAGAACTACCTGAGCTACGAATTTATCCTTTAAAAGCGCTATCATTCTTCCCCAGCTTCCGGTAATTGGCTTGAGAACAGCCTCACCATTGAATCTTTCCATAAACAACTTAAGCGCAGCATCCTCCTCGAATGCAAAAGCGGTAAATGGTGTTTGAATCCCGTTTTTATGCAGGTGCAGGGATGTCACCAACTTGTTGCCAGTTATTTCCAGGGATCGGTATGTGTTCATGACCCGATGGTCCATCTGCTCAAGTATTGCCGTGGAGAAAAGGCCTCTGTAGAACCCAACGGATCTTTGAATGCTTATGTCTCCAAGATTTTCTGGCTTTTCATCACCCAGAGCTGGTGTAAATTTCCTGATGTCCAGCGCCGCAACCGGGATGTTCATTTCGGCAGCTTTCTTCAGCAGTTCCTTTTCTTCCCATCTGAGCACATCATAAAGAACCGATACTGTTACCATCTTTTACCAATCCAATCATAAACTGATTAAATTCATAACAGATTGATATTCCATATTCAAAAATAATATACTGTTAATATTTTTCATAATATCACATACGATATACAAAGATCTGTATCATTGAAGGAACTACTCTCCCCAATCTTCCTTGATATTCTCGGCCGCAGCCAGCTTAACCTGGCCGCCATCAAGTGACACAACCTCAAACTCCACTCCGCAGTCTGGACATGCCAGTATTTCTCCAGTCATTACATCCTCAGGTACGTTCAGATTTCCACCGCATGTTGCACATTCGTATATGGTCGCTCTGTCTGCCATTAAGATGCTTAAGCATCGACAAATATTAATTACTTATGACCTATATGGTTCATAAATGCACAAGCCCAGCAATACTTCAATGAGCGTAAATCGTGTAGTACGCGATATCATGGAGAAAGACCTGTTCCTGAACATATCTCTGAGGAATGGATATGCTAATTTGAGCGGCATTGCGAGATTTATTGCCCCTAGAGTAGAATCCAGGCTTGGTGAGCTTCCCAACAGGGAGGCCATAATGTCAGCTATAAAGCGTAATCGAGGCAATATATTCAGCCTGGAGGGGGCGGTGAAATCCGCTCTGGCCGCATCCACAGTGAAGATGACTACAGGGATGGTTCAGCTGATCTTGCCCAACCTCTATTTTCCAAGAATGCTCGATTACCTCCAGGCTGGAATTACCAATGGGTCAGTGTTCCTTTCCACCGGCCTCCAGAGTGCAAGCTTTGTGGCTGAAAAAGCGATTCTGCGTAACATGGATAAATCCCTGAGACAGCTTGTCTCCAACATAAGGGAGAATGTCTCGGCGATGCACCTGATAATGGACAGGAATGCCCTGGAAACTCCGGGTTTTCTCACTTCTCTATTCGAGAAACTTTCAATGGCAGG
>JAJZZZ010000077.1:0-1274 GCA_021797265.1 Thermoplasmata archaeon | reverse complement strand
AGGCTGTTGAGCCTGCTGGCAAGTGCATGTTTTCCCGTGTACTTGTCAATGGTGAAACTCCTGTCCCGCCCAAGGAAGGATGGATCGATGAATTCATATGTTGAAGGGTTGTTCACAATCCCGGCAACGTGCACTCCTGATTTATGCGTGAAAGCATACTTCCCAGTAACAGGGTAATTGGGCTGTAATTTGATTCCACTGAATCTCTCGACCATTTCTGATACCCCGGCAAGCTTTGTCAGGTCTGCAGCCTCTATGGACATGTGATATTTCAACGCCACAGCAATAACCTGCGTCGGCGTGATTCCCACTCTTTCACCCAATCCGTTTACTGTGGCATGAATGATTGTTGCCCCTCCTTCAACTGCTGCAAGAGAGTTCCCCATTGCATTACCCAAATCATTATGGGCATGTATGTCAAACTCAAGTCTTGGGAAGGACCTCGACAGTCGCCGGAACATGGCCCTCGTCCTCCATGGCAGCATAATTCCCACCGTGTCGGCTATACCAATTCGATCTGCTCCTGCAGATTCTGCAGTACGTATCACATCTGTAAGATAGCCCCAGTCCGTCCTGGATGCATCTTCCGGAGTGAATCTTACCTTTACACCCTGGGATCTCGCCCTTTCTACACCCTCGCCTATTATCTGAAGTGCCTCTTCCTGGGTCCTGTGGGTTTTTGAAGAAAGATGTGTTCCACTGACTCCATAGAAAATGGCCACCCTGTCCACTCCTGTGGATACTGCAAGGTCAATGTCGGACGCAAGTGATCTGCTGTGGGCTATGAGCTCAGAGGATATCATGCCCTGGTCTTTCATCCTGACTATCTGCCTGATGCCTTCCAGTACATCTGGTGAAACGGATGGATGTCCTGTTTCTATCATTCTCACACCCAGATCAGATAGGCTCCGTGCGATCATGACCCTCTGTTCAACAGAGAAATTAACTCCAGGGGTCTGCTCACCTTCTCTCAGGGTAGTATCAAGGATTCCTGCGTATCTTTTGGTCATCATTGCAAAATTATCAAGAACATATATAATAGCTTATTGACCAATACTGGTCAAACATATCATAAATTAAACTTAATTTCAATTTTCAGTTAAAGTTTCAAAGATTCTTCAGGATTGAAGCGGTAACATCGACCGTCCCTGCTTTCCCGCCCATATCAGGTGTAAGGCTCCCTGCAGATTCCAGTATCCTGTGAACTGAGTCATCAACCGCCCTGTGTGCATCCATGAGCATCTTATCCTGATGCCTATTTGCCAGCCACTCAA
>JAJZZZ010000076.1 GCA_021797265.1 Thermoplasmata archaeon | reverse complement strand
GCCTCATCTGATATTTCGACTTTTTCGCCTTTGCTGGCAACCTTGAAAATATCTTCAATCGTCAGAGATGATCCATCAATTATTAACATGCCTCTAGATTGTTTACCATGCGTTAAATATTTCTCAGGCACAATTTGAATAATCTCTGATAGTGCAGGTGCCGGGATTTGGACCCGGGTCGAAAGCTTGGAAGGCTCTCGTGCTAGACCAGACTACACTACACCTGCTTCCCTACGGCAACATACACAGGTTTAATTTTTTTTCCACAGTTTCCTTGAATCAGGAGACCGTTGGCCTGAAGATGAACTCCACCGGATTGTTCACTGAAACATGGGAACTTTGCCAGTGTACATAGAAATAATACTGCCCGTTGGTGGGTATAATGGTCTGATTGAAATAGACGTTGTCTCCAATCTGGTGGAAATCCTTAACAGCAGCAGGGCTCACCCCACTTGTGGCATAAGTAAGGGAAGTCACAGTGAAATTGTACCTGTAGCTCATATGCACCATGTACGGGACACTGGTCAGGCTTGTATTTATTTCGTATATATTCGACGTGGATGTCATGGTGACATAGTGTCCATTATACAGGGCCTGAACGTTCACCACCTGTGGAGCAGATACAGTGTGAACCGGGGGGTTCAGGAAGATTATCCAGAACAGCAGGAACACAGCGAAGAATATGAGGTAATTTATTGCCTTGTGGGAGGTCCTTTGCGGGAGCTTGAAACCCATGGATGTGAGAATTTTTCCCAGAAATATGGCTATAACGAAAAAGAGCAGCACGGACAGATAGGTGTAACCGATGAGCTGCAGATATCCTGCCAGAAGTCCGGCAAGGGCCCCTATGAGGAATATGAACATCACGATTACGGATCTGTTTCTTTCTGATCTTATATACTCCACTTCATCAAACTCAGGCTCTTCAAATAATGGAGTGGTTTCCTTAGGCTTTGGCATGAATACTTCACCTCATTGATTCTCAATTAATGAACTTAACGTCTTTGCAGGTTCCATTGCAAGAATTATGCCGGAAGCTATGAGAACGCCATTTGCGCCCAGTTTCAGGCTTGTTCTATAATCACTGGAAGTTTTTACCCCGGCACCGACGATCACAGCCACACCTGATCGGCTGCAGGTGTCCACGACATCTGAAATGATCTCAGGTCTTGAAGTTGTCACCGATACGTTCCCTCCTATTAGCTCGGGGGGTTCATACGCGATCCAGTCAGGTTTCATTGCGGCAAATCTGGAGGCCTCGGTGGCATTTTCGCAGCAGACAACAGTCCTCAGTCCGCATCTTCTGGAGAGGTCCACAGTCTTCCTCAGAACATCCTCTGGTATCCGCCTTTCAGAATGGTTGAGTATGGTGCCTGTAATCCCAAGATCCAACAGAGACTGGGGTGAAAACTGGCCGGTATGTGCCCCATATTCCACAGGGTCAACGTGCTGGCTGTAGAACTCAAACTCAGGAAAAGATGAGGCAAGCCTCAGATCAATGGGATTCAGGGCAAAGATAATCCTTACTCCAGGAACAGTATCCATCCCCACGAATCCTTCAATAAACCTCTCAGCATGTGCTGAAGATGATTGCCGGTAATGTTTAAGATTGATTATCACAGTATTTTCAGGATTTTGCACTCATGGATGAGGAACCGATGCAATATAGATATTTCTCATTCCTTCTATAATGCAGAAATAGTCTGGGCTTTCAATGGACTTCCTGTTCAGCATTATTTCGCAACTGCAGCATTACCATTCAGGGAAAAATTCAGGGGATGCAGATATCCCAGGATAATCAGGTTTTAGTCAGACATGTTCAAATCTGGGGCCAATGGGTTAAATCTTTATGCACATCACATATGGGGAATAATATGGACATGAAGCATGATCTCGAGGAAGCAGAGCAAAAGGCCAAGAAGGATCTGGATGAACTGGTGGACGTCCGTGAAGTCAGCGAGGCAAAACTGCTCTCAGAAAATATAGTTAAAATTCTGCTGAATGACCTTTCAGCTACTGACATGGATAATGTAGAATATTCCTCTGGAAACGACAAGTATGTGGTGTCTTTCGGCTTTGTTGAGGCAAAGATGCCGGACGGTAAATTAGGCGTGTTTGAAGAAATACCTGACGATGAAACCATCAAGAATGCGGAGACAGTTGGATTCACAGTGATGGGGCTGCATCCCAAGAAGGAAGTGGAGGCTGACTTCCATAGCGATTCAGTTGCGGTGATGCCCGGGACGGAGCTCCGGAGGATATACGATTTCCAGCTTTCTGTACTCAGAAGTGCCAGCAAGTGAAATCTCATTGTGTGTGAAGGAACGGCAGAATGAAATTCCAGAAGGAGTGATATTTACATGGTGAAAAAAGCGCTCATTGCTATCTTTGCAGTGCTGTTGGTTGCAGGCAGCCTCATGGTCGCTCTTGGGACGCAGGAATCGTCCTCCCTGACGCACGGAAGTGACAGTTTTGCTCCCAGTGGCTCCGGGAGATATGTTTCCCCCCCTCTCAGCATAAATTCCAGCTATGTCCTCTCAGTTCTTGGCTCCGGTGCATTTGTGGTGAACAGTTCAGGTATCGATGTCATAAATTATACCAACGCCTTCGTTGTGGGCCTCTCGCCTGCCAGGACGCTGAACCTGACAAACAATACTGAATCAATCTACACCAACCTCCCATCCGGCACTTACTATGTGGTGTACTTCCCTGCAGATTCCCCCCAGCAGGTCAATCCTCTTTACAGTGTACAGACCGATCCGGGCCTGGCAAACATTCTGAGCACAGTAATAGTGGTGGGCATTTCAGTCATCATTGCTTCATTCATAGTGCTGGCTGTTGGCTCCTTCATGGGGAAGGATAACAGGAAGAATTGATTCCTGCTGCATCCATTTCTCAGGCTACATTGGAAAAATAAGCAAAATCCCTGTATAGATTCCCTTCAGGATGCTTGCCTGCATTCTGGTTGATAAAGGATTTAGTCCTCCTTGGCTCGCCAAACATGGATGTTATGTAGTCGTCCGAGTTGTTAAGGCTCAGGAAATATTTTCCGTGAATGCTACCCAGGATGCCTGCAAGTTCCTTGAAATCCTGCGGTGAAAAATTGTAACCATACCAGTCCTTTCCGGGATATGGCGGATCCAGATAGAAGAATGTCAAGGGGGAATCGTAAATACGAAAGATCTCCCGGAAGTCCCTACGCTCAATTTTCCAGTTTCGCACGCTGCTGCTTATGTTCCCAAAATCAGATACCACTCTCAGGAAGAAACTGAAGGCACCCTTCTCCTTTCCTGTGGCATAAGTATCGCCGCGCCCTCCGAAGCTGGTGATGGATCTGAACAGTGTCCTGTACGCTCCAGCAAGCTCCCTGTCAATGGCAAGTCCATCATCGTCACGCCGGGACAGTGCATACCTGAGCTTACGTATCCTTTCCCCCTTAAGTCCCGTACTCTCCCCCTTTCCATGTGCCATGTCCGCCGGAATTTTACCCAGGTTCCTGAAATTATCTGGGAATTCCTTTGCAAACTGGTCAGGCAGGGACAATAGCAACAGCCTGTACAGATCATCAGGCCTTGACTTGATTATGCGATAAAGCGAAACAAGGTCCTTATCAATTTCATTGTACACGATCTCCTTGGTCCCAATGTTCAGTGACACAAGTCCGGATCCTCCAAAAACATCCACAAACCTTTGCATTCCGGATCTGCGGAACTCCGACACAATGTCAGGCACAATGGCTACTTTCGATCCTGGATATTTCATAATCCTTATGATACTCATCAACGGCACTCAGGTCATTGCTCACCTCTTATTATAAAATATGGAAAAGGCCTGACACCGCCAGGAATGAAACTGTGTTCATGTGCGACTGCTGAATAAAGGGAAGAGAAATGATAAATTTAGAAGGAAATAACAGTGAATCCTTCCTCAATTTTTGAGTCGACCTCCACTCCGCCCAGGACGAGATCAATATTCCCAAAAATACTGGATTCATCAAGTCCCTCTGATTCCAGGCTCACCTTGCATGCCTTCACAGTGCAGCCGGTTTTCCTCAATCCTTCGATCTGCTCAAGGAACTGAGGAGAATTTTTCTGCCTGGAATTCAATGCCTGAACACCCCTGCCCAGAAATAGGAACTCCAGGGTGCTGTGGGCGTTCTTCACCGCATTTATGGCAAAGTTGAAGGCCACCATCTCCGCATGGATATTTTCCTTCCCCGTAAGAAGGAGCACGAGAATTTTTGTCGTTTCCTCAATCCTCCGTTCCGTCGTTGGAGTATCCCGGATACTTGGTGCGGTACCATACTGCTGTAAGGAGCAATGCCACGATCACGACAAAACCGGTTATTGCAACCGAGTTGGGATTTGGATCGTAACCATTGTATCCCCTGACCGTCAGTGCCGCAACAACCACCACCAGCAGGGACATGAGCCCTGCAAAGCTCTTGATTCCTCTTTCACTTTTCCTTTCCGACTTCTTCTCTTCCATTTTTAACTCCTCCCTGCTTTTCTGGAGTATATGAACCAGCCCGTGATTAGAAGGCTGATTGCCACGAATACGAAGAATTCTATGCTGCTGACAGCCATCTGCAGGTCACCGCTCAGTATGTGCCCGGAAGCACAGCCATCGGCCATTCGTGCACCGAATAATACCAGAAACGATCCACCGAATACACCAAGTGCTCTCTTTATTTCACTGTCACCGAATCTCTTCTTCCATGTCTTTGGCACCCATTTGTTGAAGGCCTGAAACCTCCTTGAGACGAATATTGAGGCAATGAAGGCCCCTAACAGTGTGCCTATATCGCTGAATGGCTCCCATCCTATTGTTGAGAAGACAAGCTTGCTGTAGTTGTACGTAGGAAGCCAGAGGTATCCCACCATCCAGCTGTAGGTTGTGGATTCACCAAATATCTGGTGCAGGAACATTTCAAGAACAACAACTGCGCCGATGATTGCACCCACGAAGGTTAGCAACCATCTTAGGTTGTTGTTGGGTGCCCAGTGCTGGTTGGCGTTCTTTGCCAGTTTATCGTCAGGGCCGATTGGCATAGCACTGCCCTCTATGAGGGTCTCCGTGGCTTCTTTGTGTTCCGCCAGCTCCGGTCCAGGCATCTGGTAGTTTTTATGCGTTCCTATGTAAACGCAGCTCTTTCCACCCTTGTACCTTGGCAGGAAATATGCAATACCGATCATCAATGCCAGCCATCCAATTGAAATCAGGAAGCCGATCCTCAGGTCAGTTCCAACCTTCCCGCCCAGATATATCTGCCCAAAATTGTAGGTCTTGATAAGCCACTGGCCTGCAGAGGTCTGGTACAGGAGAGTCCATGAGGCTGCCCCAAGAAGTCCACCGGCGACGGCGTAAACTGCCTCCCTTCTTCCTTCGCCCAGAGCCATCCACTCAGTACCGGGGACATACCCGGATATTGCAATGCCTACTCCGAAGATAATTCCACCTAGCGCTACACCTATCACGTAGTCTGGCTTTATGCCAAAGTGAAAACCCAGACCCAAAGCTGAGAGCCCATAGAGAAGTACCGCACCAACACCGATTGCAATTGCAATGCAGTTTATGAAGAGCCGGTCCTCCCATTTGGACAGCTTCAGGAGAACATCCGCATTTGATATTCCCCACAGTTCAGCAAATCCCCCTATAATGGCACCAATGAAGATACCAATCCATAGAGGAGCAGTAACAGTTATTGTCATTGTAACCAATATATAATTACATGGATGTATATACATATTCCCATTTATGATTATTTATCATATTTCATACAATTTGACTTTTAAATGATTTTCACTCATGTTTTTGAGACATGGTATTTGAAGGGCATCCAGAAATGCAAAGACAAGAAGATGTGTTTAATAGGCAGATTGTTTTAGTCAGTCATGGAAGATAATCTGAAGTTTCCGACCTTTGAATGTGCCATTTCTAACTCGGTTGAGAGTTACGATTCTGATGTGGAGATGTATTTCATGAATTCCAATCTGCTCTCTGCAAGACTTGCTGAACTGGCTCTTTCTGACAGTAATTTTTCACAAAATTACAGGAAAATGATGAAATTTGTGAGCGATCTGTCCGATTCAGTTGTTTCCGGCAAACCAGCACCATCACATCAGTTCCTCATTGATCTATGCATGGGTCCTGAGACGGAGCAGGATATGGGCAAACTTCTTGCTGAAAGCAGGTCTCCAGACACTGCAAAGATTTTCGAAGCCATGCAGTATGTGCGCTTCATGATGTTCTGGTTTGTGAGAATGTCACGGGTCGACAGATTCTCAAAGGGATTCAGTGTTGGCCGATTTCAGGGATTGCCGTTCCTCAGGCTTGCGCTCGCATACAGGGCAGCAAAGGTGTCAAAAGCCTGAGGGAGGTTACTAACACTCCAATCAGGCTATCAGAGGGTTGTTATCTTTCCCGTTGTATCCGAAAGATAAGCCGCGTTCACAGTTTTTACCACCACTTCACCATCTTTCACGGTGGCTATGGTGGATTTCTCACCTTTCACCATTTCAACAAAAGCACGGACCTCATCCTCATACATATTCCCATTCCTGAATGTCCTGGTAACTTTTCCATCGATTTCCAGATCGGAATTTACTGTTGTTGAAAAGACATCCCTGGCCACAGCAGTTGTTTCTGTGCCATAAACAACCAGATCATTTCTGGGATGCTTCATAGCTCTGGAAGAGACCGCTTGTGCAATAATACTGCCATATTCCATTGATATTGTTTCAGTGATGTCAATTACTGCTTTTGCCGGCTGGCGATATGCTGAGATTTTATCCGGGCGGGAACCCAGCAGAAAATTAATGGTGTCAAGAACGTGGACGCCAGTCCCCATCACGGATCCGCCACCTACCTTTTCATCCTCAGTCCACCATCTGCGATCCGGATTATCCGATGCTCCCTGCGATAGGCCGCCCCATGTACCAAGAATCATTGTGATTTTCCCGAATTTACCGCTGGAGACCATGCTTCTCATTTCAATAATGGCAGGATGGAATCTCATATGGAAACCTACTGCCAGATGGCGTCCGGTTTCAGCAGATATCCCCACCAGGTCTGAGGCATCGCCATTGCTCAGAGTCATCTGTTTCTCGAGCAGCACATCCTTGCCGTTCTCCATGGACAGCCTCGCCTGCTCGTAATGCAGAAAATTAGGGGATGCTATGTAGACTGCATCGAAATCTCCGTGGGAAAAGAACGCA
>JAJZZZ010000075.1 GCA_021797265.1 Thermoplasmata archaeon | reverse complement strand
GCCCTCACTGCCTTTTATACTGAATTTGATCTTTTTGCAGAGTATACTAATAACAACTTTCGTTTCATGTATTGAAAACGTGGCCGGATGTGCTTGAATATCCTGAATTCACTCATTGTGAGGCTGAGGTATCTCTTGCTTTACCAGGCAGAAGGATGACGGCAAGGGGAATTTCTCTTAAGACTGTAATTCCTGACACAAAGGTTTACACAGTACTGGAGAAGTTGTTACAACTGAATCTGGTACAGAGGATACCAAGCAATCCGGCCACGTTTTCAATACATGAAACGAAAGTTGTTATTAGTATACTCTGCAAAAAGATCAAATTCAGTATAAAAGGCAGTGAGGGCCATATAACTAATTATCTGTATGAGATTCGGGAAAAGTAATAAAGCTCGAATGATCTTAAAGAGTCATGTCATCGTGATTTTATAGAATCACATAATTATATAAATTGCTTTAAGTTAATCTTCCTGTCATGAACGGCTCAAAATTAGAATTAGATTTTGTCTTAAATATGATTTATATAGTGCTTTCCAGGTAAACTTTTTCTTACTTTCCCGGTTATAAACAACCCCGGAATAAGGTATGCATGGCGGAAAAGAAAGTCACAATGAGGGTGTACGGAATGACCTGCGATGACTGCGTCAGAACTGTGAGCAAAGGTCTTAATGATGCAGGAGCTACTGATGTGTCGGTATCCCTGAAGGACGGCATTGCAATGCTCAAAATCGATGATGCAAAGATATCTCCGGACAGCCTGGCCAAAATACCTGTATTTGGCGAAAAGTCTCACTACAAGGCACAGATAAGGAAGGTTGAGTGAGGACTTGCCCAGGGAATACGATCTGGTAATCATAGGAAGGGGCGCCGCAGCATTCTCTGCAGCCATAAAGGCCAGCGAGATAACCAGGAATCAGGTCTCGGTTGCCATGATTGGCTTCGGGCCTTTGGGGGGCACGTGCGTCAATGTTGGATGCGTCCCATCAAAATACCTCATTGAAGCGGCAAAGGCAGCAAATACTCAGAGAACTCCGAGGTATCCTGGAATTGAGGCCCACGATCCAGTTATAGATTTTCACGCTGTAATGAACTCCCTCAGGGAAGCTGTGCTTGAGGAGAGGGAGAGCAAGTATGCCAAAGTTGTAAAATCATACCCAAACATTGATGTTTACGACGGCAAAGCCCATTTCATCTCAAAAGACACTGTGCGGGTTCAATCTACTGGTGAAAATATCGATGTTTCAGGCTATAACTTTATTATAGCCACAGGTTCAAGAACAAGGATTCCTGAAATTGAAGGGCTTCAGGAAACTGGGTATCTAACAAGCGACAGCATATGGAACCTCGATGCACTTCCCGGTTCCCTTGGCGTCATAGGTGGTGGATTTGTGGGCCTTGAAATTGGGCAGGCGCTCCACAGGCTTGGATCAGATGTCACCATAATCAAGCAGCACGACACCATCGCACCGGGTATTGAGGAAGAGCTGGGCAACGAACTTTTGAGCGCCCTTAAGGCTGACGGAATATCATTCCTGACAGGCAGATCGGTTACAAGAGTATACAGGGAAGCGGGTAAAAAAGTCATAGAGACGGCCCATAAGGATGGGATCGATGCCATCAAGGTCGATGAGATACTCATATCTTCGGGCAGGATTCCCAACGTGGATGCACTGTCACTGGAGGAAGCAGGAGTGAAGTATTCGGCAAGAGGCATAGCTGTCAGGAAAGATTTTTCCACTGACAATCCACTGATCTATGCAGCAGGTGATGTTGTGGACCAGAAATACAAGCTCGAAACACTGGCTGCAAGAGAGGGCGCAACGGTGGCATCAAACATTTTTAACAACGCAGAAAAAACAGTCAATCTGCAGGAAATACCATGGGCTGTGTTCACTGAGCCGCAGTTTGCTTCTGTGGGTTTCACTGAGGATGAATACAGGCGGTTACACGGCAGTGCAACCAGCAGGACAATACCACTGAGCGCTGTGCCAAAGGCCAGAATATTAAGACAGGAACACGGCACCATAAAGATAGTTGTGGATCCTGCCAGCAACAGGATTGTTGGTGTCCATGCAGTGAGTCCATACGCTGCTGAATTCATAATGGAAGGAGTAATCGCAGTTAAGCAGGGAATGACCTTCAATGACGTCATAGAAAACAGCCACATATTTCCAACTGTGTCTGAAGGCATAAAACTGGCTGCGCAGTCATTCACCAGAGACCTTTCCATGATGAGCTGCTGCATGGAATAAGACTATCCATATTTTCATTTTTTTCCAGTATTTATACACATTTATTTCTGGATAATATTCTTTCTGGCGAAATCCGGCAAAATTTAATAATGCCCCTACTGTCCCCATTTGGATGGAAGTTTATGGCCTGAAAGGCAGGACATGGCTGCAGGTAATCTCCGCATATGTGGGATGGCTCATGGATGGATATACGTCCATTGCATATGCGCTTGTTGCAGTAACCATATCATCGGTATTCTTCCCTTCCCGGGTCATTGGTATATACAGCCTTGTTGCAACATTCGGGGGCCTTGCCGTTGAAGAACTTGCCAGGCCGGTCGGCTCAGTGCTTCTGGGGAACTTCCTTGGGGACAGGATGGGAAGGAAGAACATGCTGACCATCACCATTGTGGGTTTCTCCATTTTCGCCGCTTCGAAGGGTCTTCTTCCAACATTTACACAGGCAGGCATTATTGCTCCCATACTGCTTTACATCATACTCTTCATTGAAGGATTATTCGCCGGAGCTGAATATGGGGGCGGTACAGCGCTGTCAATGGAGAGTGTTCCAGCAAAGAAAAGAGCTCCCATTGGCGCATTTGTCCAGAGCGGATATGGCACAGGTTTCTTCATAGTGTCATTCGTCTTTGCCGGACTCTTTTCCTTTTATGGAAAGTCAGCATTTGATGTAATTGGATGGAGGGTACTCTTCTTTACCACCATCATTCCTGGATTGCTCACGCTGGTCATCAGAAGAATAACCAGGGAGACAGTTGTTTTCCAGGACATGCAGGCAAAGAGGGAAGTGGAAAAGGAACCTGCAGTCAGCCTTTTCAAGGTTGGCGGCGCCCCTCTTATATTCGCGCTGATCCTGACAACAGGGCTTCTTTTCATAAATTCCATAACATTTTCATTCTACCCCACTCTCCTGACTTTGCTTCATTCAACCATCAGCGGCACCACAGTGGGTGTGTATAACGGCTATATAAACCTTGTATCGCTGTTTGGCGTATGGATTGGGGGCATCATCGGGCTGATCATAGTTGGCAGGAGAACATCAATGATCGTATACACAGTAATTTTTGTGGCCATAACCTATCCCATATCATACTTTGCATTCCACGGAAGCGCATTCATGGATCTGGTTCTGTTCAGCATACAGGCTTTCTTTGAGGCAATGATATTCTCAACACTTCCCGCCTTCCTTTCCGAGACATTCAGCAAGAAGTTCCGCACGACTGGCGTAGGATTCGCATACAACGGCGGCGCAATACTTTCCGGATTCGCAATCAGCATAGTCCTCTATTCAGCCACCATAACAAAGAACCTCTTTGCATCATGGACGCTCTGGTTCTTCATAGCGGAAGCAATTATGCTTGTGGGACTGCTTCTTTCAAAGGAAACCTACAGGCATGGCAATCCTGACATGATAAATGCATAACATTCGACGTGCAATAAGTGAATCCGTGGCAGTTGATCCATGGTGTCATTTTTGAATGACTGCCACGCCATAGGATTCCATCAGGAGATCACCAGCCCTGCTTGTGCAGTTTCTGCTAAACAGAATCCTGCCATTCACGCCAGGAATGGTTGTCGGCTTCTCAGAAAGATTGAAAGCACACTGTACATCTCCTACGGGCGTCTCCGCATATGTAGCAGAGACCAGCGATCCATGGATTCTCACCACCGGCCTGATTCCGCTTCCAAGATTCATGCTCTTCCTGATGGAAATCAGTTTCCTGTACTCCCCAAATATTTTCTGCCCCCTGCTGGAATAAAGTTCGCCCCAGGGTATTTTCGATTCCATAAACGCACGTGGATCGGAGGGCGCAATATGTTCCTGGGCCCAGTTCAGGTAGCTGAATTCATCCTTGCGACCCCTGTCCACAGCACTGGCAAATGATGGGTCAGGTGTGTCAATGAAGAACCAGAATGGGGATATCGTTCCAAGTTCCTCACCCATGAACAGCATCGGGATATAAGGTGAAAGTATGGCGGTCGCAACCATGGCCATGGAAGCGTCCAGACCAGCATAAGAGGTGGGCCTCTGGGACCCCGGCCTGTTTCCCACCTGGTCATGGTTCTGTGCAAAGACAATCAGCTGGTCATTCCTGTACCTTCTGTCCCTGTATCCTCTGTTCCTGTGGAGAAAACCTGAATATTCTCCTGAATAAACAAAACCATGACGAAATGCCTCTACCACCTGCTCCGGTTCGCCATAATCTGAATAATATCCCTGCTTTTCGCCTGTGGCAAGTGCATGCACGGAGTGGTGAAAATCATCACACCACAGTGCATCAAGGCCATATCCGCCCATTTCTAACCCCTGTATTACACGGGGATTGTTCATGTCGCTCTCCCCTATTATCACGGGCCTCTTCCCGGTGCCGGCAAAATGCTTCTTTACGGTCTGAGTAAGCTCAGAAAGGAAATGAGTGGGTGAATTGTCCACAATTCCGTGGATTGCGTCAAGCCTCAGGCCGTCTAAGCCGTATACGTCAAGCCAGTAGATGGCATTCTGTATGAAGAAGGCACGGACATAGCCAGACCATTCACCGTCAAAGTTCAGTGCTTTGCCCCATGGCGTCATGTATCTGCCTGAGAAGAATGGCCCAAATTCTGCAAAGATGTTGCCCCTGGGCCCAATGTGATTGTACACAACATCCAGTATTACAGATAATTTCATTGAGTGGGCTCTTTCTACCAGTTCTCTCAGGTCGTCAGGAGTGCCGTAAGTATTATGCACAGAGTAGGGAAATACCCCGTCATAACCCCAGTTCCAGCACCCCTCAAACTGCGATACCGGCATGAGTTCGATTGCACTCACACCAAGGTCTGCAAGGTGCCGGAGCCTTTCGCCCACGCCGGTAAACGTACCATCCGGAGAGAAGGTCCCGGTATGCAGTTCATATATCATTGCCGATGGCATGTGAATATTCACGAATTTCATGTCATTGCGAGGCGAAGGTGGAATCACCCTTGAAGGTCCGAAAACACCATCCGGCTGGAATCTTGAAGCGGGATCCGGAAGCGGTGCTCTGCCGTCAATGGAGATCATGTAGTCAACGGCTTGATCTTTCCAAGGCATGGGAGCTTCCCAGATGCCAAACTCATCCCTGGAAGCAATGAATCTTTGACCATCTGAAATGACCTCCAGATCGGCGGCGAAGGGTGCCCACGTTTTAAAAGTTATCTCTGATCCCTTTATTGAAGGCCCAATATCCATGTATGTCAGGCTGGGGAAATTCTTCTTCCATACACTCATATCAACTCGCTCTCCGCAGAATAACAGCTGGCACATCATCCATAACCTGTCCTGGCTTTAATTCCCCGGAAATGGTAAGGGTGCGATCCGAAAGGAGATCAATGTATTTTCCGGCAAAGCCGTCCGGAAGAATTATTTTTGTGTCTTCGAGCTTGCCGGGATCCAGCTTACCGGCTTCTGATGTAATCTGGGAGAACAGTCTGAGGGCCACAACTATGATGATTTCATTTCCATAGGTCATGCAGTACGGCATGACAGTTTCACTGTGATTCCCTGATACCTGAAGTGCTTCCATTTTCCCATTTCCAATGACATGGGAAATTTCTCTTCTGATAGTTGAAAGCACAGCCACCATCCCTGACTTAAGCGACGGGAAACCGTGTCCTTCCAGGGACTTCGAAGGTGTTGCAGCTATTTTTTCAAAGTTTTCAGCAAGCCTGTTAAAATTAACTTTTTCCCTGTTGTCAGGGTCTGTGAAATGGACGTTAATGAATTCTGTACCCTGGTAAAGTGCAGGCACTCCCGGCAGCATGAATCTCAGGACCAGCATGGAGATTGAATTATAATGCCCCAGATCCCTGCATTTCTCTGCCAATTCTGTTCCAGTTTCCCATTTTCCTGACTCGAGGAGATTGATTATGATTTTTGCAAACTCCATTGCATTGTCCTCATATTGAACATTCGGATGCTTCCATGTTGTTGAGACCATGGATTCCCTCATGGCCTTGATGATCTGTGCCATTATTTCCTTCCTGTAGTCTGTGTAATGATCTGCTGATCCATGGGATGCCAGGATAAGCTGTGATATGTAGTACAGGTGCTCTTCTGCAATATTACTTATTTTGAAACGAGTATCTTCACGTGATTTAAGGTCTTCCAGGATTCTGAAAAAAAGATCAGGGTATTCCGATATGACCAGGCCGGAATTCCTGAGGTCCTCTCCGAATTTTGTATCATGAGTTGAACCCTCGTTGAGGGAAAATGGCAGATTCCTCCTCTCCCTTATGAATCCCATAAATCCCTTCCAATCGGGAATATCTGCCTCTGGTGTCCAGCCCACCTCATTCATGAATATCAGGGGATTATAGGAAAAGAAAAGCCTGTCCTCTAGATTTTTGGCCATCAGGGCCCCGGAAAACTGCTGGAGCCTCAAGACTGCGTTTGTACAATGCCTGCAGTCCCGGGAAACGTGATCTGAAAGCACCCGCGATATGGACCCATCACTGCCGCCTTCACATTTCATGAGGTGTTTGGCAATTTCTGCGGTATGGCCAGACGTGGAATACGTCCGGTATTTTTCAAAGGATGTTAGAATGTCAACAACTGTTTCCCTTATTTCGGAATAGCTGTATTCGTACCCATGCTTCAGTACAAGGGAATCATAAATGGGCCAGGACAGGTTGTCCACATCTCCTGAAAACTCCTGCTGGATGAAATCCCGTTTATAGCTCAGCAGAACACCTTGGATGTTATCATATCCGGGCACACTGGAACGGAATCCATCCTGAAGCTTATGATAGCCCCCGGTATCTGCATAAAGAGCATTGATCATTCCAAGAAAGTCATAACCTGTGGTACCGTGGATTTCAATGGATTCCGGAAGCCTCTCTCCCGGAATAAGCACTTTCTCTGCCAGGATGACCTTTTCAGGCAATGCTTTTCTCAGAAATCTGACATAGCCTGATGGGTCATACAGGCCATCCAGATGATCGATCCTGACACCTTTCACACAGGCAATACTGGAAAGCTCAATGATCTTCCTGTGAGTGAATTTGATGACATTCATGTTCTGCGATCTTATGGCAACCAGGCCGTTGACGGCGAAGAAACGCCTGTAATTAATGCGCTTTGATGCGTACTGC
>JAJZZZ010000074.1 GCA_021797265.1 Thermoplasmata archaeon | reverse complement strand
ATACGGGAAGATGTGACTCCTTCTTTGCCCTCGCAATTGAACCAACATCCAGAGTGAATCTGGTGGCATTTTCAAATGTCCTTATGCCTCTCTCACAGATGATCACTGAACCGTTTCCTTCGCTCATTACGTAATCAGCAGTTGCCATCCATTCTGTGTAGGTGTTGCCCATTCCTCTCTTGAGCAGGATTGGCCTTCCATCCCTGGCCACTTTTCTGAGAAGCTGGAAGTTCTGGGCATTCCTTGACCCAATCTGAAGAAGATCAACTCCCTTGAAGTCCTTCAGGTTGTCTGAGTCAAGTATTTCAGAAACAACAGGAAGGCCAGAAGCCTCCCCCATCTTTTTCAGGATGTCCAGGCCCTCAGTGCCTTTTCCCTGGAATGAGAACGGGCTTGTCCTGGGCTTGTAGGCACCCCCTCTTATTATGTCAGCGCCTGCTTTTTTCAACTGGGTAGCAAACTCCTCCACGTTGTCTGTAAAGTCAATGGAGCATGGTCCGGCCGCAATGGTAACGTCTTTCCCCACACGGACTCCTCCAACATCCACCATAGTGTCATCACGTTTCCATTCTCTGGAACTGAGGATGAATTCACTGTCAATGGACGTCTGGAACTCGATATCCGGATGGCCTACATGCTTGCCTGAGTCTGGCCATACAAGCAGGATATTCCTGCCATAGAGCTTGAGCTTCTTAGTGGAAACAGTGCCATTTCCCAAGTTCTCAGCCAGTTCAGAGGGGTCAGCATCCCCTTTTAATACAAAAACCCTGTATTTAACCAAATTAAATCCCTCAAATGGGGAAGATCATAGATATGGAATCCAACGCTGGAATACAAACATTCCCGCAGATATATTTATATGATCTTCCTCGATAGCCATGACACTCTGTATCACTGTATATATTTAAACGTTACTGTTTTGAATAACCCACTGAATATTTATATATTGGAACTGTGCCAGAAAAAGCAGAAATTTCATTCATACTGGAGAAGCAATACTTAAGTTGGAAATGAACAAATAATGATTAAAAAGAGTTTTGGAGTTTCCATTTCCAAGCTATAATTTAAATATTCACCAAGCAAGTTTTTTATATAAACTGCAGTTGAGTATGTGATAGATAATGACTGTGTCACAAGGAAACTCTGGTTCTCAGTCAGGGAACAAGAAAGTTCTGGCGGCATTGTTGCTCCTTATCCCTATGGCCATTTTTGCCATAACACCTATCTATAACTTCAAGGGGCCGACTCTGTTTGGGCTTTCTTTCTTCTACTGGTTTGAGATTCTCTGGCTCGTTGTATCTGCTGTATTGTATTTCATCGCAGCCCGGCTGCTGAACAGTATGGAGAGTGATGACAATTGACATCCAACATTCAAATGTTATCTGTATTCGTCGTTCTGTTCGCCTTTTTCGTAGGGCTTGGATTCTGGG
The DNA here is from genome assembly GCA_021797265.1 of Thermoplasmata archaeon. Next base: position 5,970 of record JAJZZZ010000074.1, on the reverse strand, counting down.
CATCCAGATTCAGGAAGGGAAACCTCGCGGAACTTGGAGAATGGTCTCTTGCAGGTAGAAGACTGGGAGTGTATCTCGCCTGGTTCCTTGTGGGGGCTGACCTTTACACCGCTTACACATTTATAGCCATTCCGTCAGCACTCTTCGCCAATGGAACGATCTACTTCTTTGCAGTTCCATACGTGGGAATGGCTTTCGGTGTGGCCATGATAACAATGCCAAGGCTGTGGAAAATGTCGAGGAAGAAAGACTACGTAACTGCTGTGGACATGGTTCATGACAGGTACAACAGCAGGACGCTGACCATGCTCATTGCAATCACAGGGATTGTTGCTGAGCTTCCTTACATCGCCCTGCAGATATATGGAATGCAGGCTGTCCTGACGGTTATGATAGGGCAGTCAGTCACAGCGGACGTTGGAGTCATATCAGAGATAGCCCTCATATTGTCATTCATCATTCTGGCCGCTTTCACATTCACAAGCGGACTCAGGGGAGCCACAGTAACAGCTGTGATGAAGGATGCAATCATTCTGGTTTCAGTAATTGTGGTTATCATTGTGGTGCCGCTCTCAATCAAGGGAGGGTTCGGAGGAGCCATTTCCACAGCAACTGCAGCTTCACCTGTGATAAACGGTGCCGCAAAGAACTTCACAGTGCTGCCTAATCTCCTCCTTAACGGATTCATCAGCCTTGCAGTAATGAGCGCCCTGGCACTTTACCTGTACCCGCATGCCATTAACGGAGTTCTCAGCGCAAACTCAACAAAGAGCCTCAGGACTTCAACAGCACTTCTGCCCATATACGGAATCGGCCTCGCACTTCTGGCTCTCTTCGGTATTCTGGTCTATGCTTCTCCCGCAGCCATGCATATTATTGCTCCAGCCTACAACCCAGTGACCAATTCAATGCCTAAAGGGTCCACTGTCAGCAATGTTCTTGCAGTGCCTGCACTGATATATGCAAACTTCCCAGGGTGGTTTGTGGGATTCGCATTCCTCGGAATTTTCATTGGAGGGCTTGTGCCAGCATCAATCATGGCAATATCGCAGGCAAATCTGCTCACCAGAAATGTTGCCAAGTTCTTCAGGCCCAACATGTCTCCTGCTTCTGAGGCAAGACTGGCCAAATGGGCATCAGTGGTTTTCAAGTTCATAGCACTTGGATTCATATTCCTGATTTCAGCCAGTTCAGCTCTACAGCTGCAGCTTCTTGGAGGAATTATCATACTCCAGACCCTGCCTGCCATATTCCTGACAATGTACACAAAGAGGCTGACCAAATATGGCCTCATAGTTGGCTGGGTTGGAGGCATGGGCCTCGGTATTTATCTCGCATATGCTGCAAACATCCAACACGGGGTTTTCAAGACATTCGCAACTTCTCTCTTCAACTTTGGGGCACCATTTGGGCCTATGTTCGTAGGCCTCGCAGCCCTGGCCCTGAACCTCCTGCTTGTGCTTGTAATAAGCCTAGCAACAGGCGGTTTGAAGAAGCTTCCGGAAGCAGCTGGAAATTAAATTCTCTTTTTTTCTATAAATTTTTATTTTTTTTATCTTTTCTATTGTTCATTTATTGAGTGCATTATGCATTTTTCGAGATCAAAATGCTTGAGTGAGAACTGGCAGAATAAATTACAAACCCCTAAGTAATTAATTATCCATTTCAATATAATGCTTGGAATTATATTCCCATGAGGGTCAACGTATGCTTAGTCCACCCTCCAAGCATTTATGATTTCAGGAAGAAAGACCTGAGGTCCGGCCCAATAAGTGATGTTGTCCCTTCAACCCCCATGTTCGAAATGTACCCTGTTGGGTTCATAAGCATGCTCAACTCCCTGGTTACCCATGGTTACAATGCAAGAATAAGCAACATCGCGGTCCTAATGCTGGGATCAAGCACGTTCGATCCTGAAAAATACCTGTCAAACATAGAGGCTGACATCTTTGGCATCGATCTGCACTGGCTTCCCCATGTGCATGGGGCAATAAACCTGGCCAGGATCATAAAGAAAATCCATCCGGAGTCAAAAATTCTGATGGGCGGGTTTTCAGCCACTTACTTTTCCAGCGAGATTATGGCACAATCCCAGTTTGTCGACTTTATACTGAGCGGTGACCTTCAGGAGAGTTCCATCGTACAGCTGGCGGAAGCAGTGGAGGGCGGAAAAGATTTTTCAACTGTTCCCAACCTCATTTACAGGCAAAACGGAAAAGTCAGGCACAATCGGCCGAATCTGGAACCAAATGCAATCAACGAGGTCCTTCTGGATTACAACATTCTCATGAAGAATGCCATAAAATATGGGGATGTGAAGGGACACCTTCCCTATAAGATGTGGATCAAGAATCCATCAGCCATGACGCTCATTGAGCATGGCTGCCAGTACAATTGCGGTTTCTGTGGCGGTTCCAATTTTGCTTTTTCCCACAATTACAACAGGAAATCACCCATATTCAGGAACCCCGACAGGGTTGCAGAGGAACTCGAGATAATACAGGACAGCATAGGAACTCCAGTTTTCATTGCAGGGGATATCTTTGCTGCTGGAGAAAAATTCCAGGATGGCTTTTTCAGGGCAGCAAGGGAGAGGGGTGTGGACATTCCACTTCTCACAGAGTACTTCGTCCCTCCAGCCGCGGGATATTTTGAGAAACTCAGCAGGCCATTTCCAAACTTTACAGCTGAAATGTCGCCAGATTCCTCAATAGAGAACATAAGGGTAATTGCAGGCCGCGGCTATTCAAACCAGGAACTGGAAAAGGCTCTGTTGGACGCCGCAAAGAACGGCTGCAGGAAATTCGACGTGTATTTCACCATAGGCCTGCCAGGGCAAAAGAGGGAAGATGTCATTGCAGACGTGGATTTTTCTCAACACCTCATGTCACAGCATATAGGGAGAAGGATGGAGATGCATGCCTTCCTCTCACCCCTCACTCCATTCCTTGATCCGGGGTCACTGTTCTATGAAATGCATGAAAGATACGGCATAACTCTCCGGGCAAGGACACTCGGGGACTATTACATGCTTCTTGACCAGGGGAAGAGCTGGGAGGATTACCTCAATTATGAGACAAAGGAAATGAGCAGGGAAGACCTGGTTCAGATCACTTATGAGGCTGGCAAAATGATGGCTCAGGTCAGGGAGAGGCTGGGGCTCATATCGAAGCCAGAGATGGACAGTATTGTCAGGAATATAGATGCTTACAGGGAAGGCTCTTCGATTGTCACTTCAGATGCAATGGGAATGCACCTCAACTACATGGTAAAGGAGATCGAATGGTCGAAGCACCATAACATTACCTTCTCTTCGTTCCTCATCTTCCTCTACCGCTACTATGACGGGATCAGGAACAGGATAAATTCTGATGGATCTTGAAGAAAGAACCTCCCAGTTGTCCAATGAGACCGGTAGTTTGTGTTTTCCCAACGTGGCAGGGCATCGTGGGAATACAGTATTTTATCAGTAATCAAGATGGCCAAAAGAAAATGTAAAAATTTTGGCGGCCCTTCATAAATTGGGCCACTTGTTTTTATGATGTCAACTTTTCGTTCCGTTCAGGCTATTGTAGATTTTCCCGTAGGCAGCAATGCTGTTGTGGTAATGATCTATGATCTGGATGTTCAGGCTAAGTGAATCCACGTAAGCTGTCCCGAAAAAGAACAGGGAGTAATGGGTATTGTTGTGGATCAATCCATCCAGGTATGCCATGGATATGTTTGTTGAGTTGTGGATTACCTGGGCCTGGGCAAGTGCACTTGCCACCGTGATGTCCGGATCAACTCCTGATGCTGAATCATTCCTCACGTTGAACAGATAGTGCGAGTTGTTGGTAGACTGCCCAATGAGGTACGATCCCACAGTTGTGTTATTCAACTTGAGGAGCTCTCCGTTCGCCTGATAGGGGAATGCAACCTGGCCTATGCCGGTTACAACCGCAGGATACGCCACACCACAGATCAGGGCAAAGATCAGCGTTAACCTCAAGGCGCTTGTAAACAATTTGTTTCCTTTCATAGTAATCCTCCTGATAAGACTAAAAACACAGCAATCAGCTTGATTGCAGCAAACGGCAGAAGAACTCCCCCAACGCCGTAAATGATGAGGTTCTTCAGGAAAATTCTCAGGGTGCTCTGGGGCTTGAATTTTGTTCCCCTGAGGGCTATTGGTATAAGTGCCGGAATAACCAGTGCATTGAAGATCAGTGCTGAAAGTACTGCAATGTGCGGCGTAAGGCCAAGAATATTCAGTGCCCCAAGTGCCGGAATGCTGGCAAACATAATGGGAACAATTGCAAAGTACTTTGCAACATCGTTTGTGATGCTGAATGTGGTAACAGCGCCCCTGGTCATGAGAAGCTGCTTTCCAAGCATCACCACTTCAATAATCTTAGAGGGATTCGACTCAAGATCCACCATGTTGGCAGCATCCTTCGCTGCGACTGTTCCGGAAGCCATGGCAAGGCCAACATCTGCAGCAGCAAGTGCCGGGGCATCGTTTGTGCCGTCGCCTATCATTGCAACAATCCTGTTTTCTGCCTGCTCTTCCCTGACTTTCTGGTACTTTGTCTCAGGCTTGGCCTGTGACACGAACTCGTCGATCCCCACCTCTTCAGCAATGCTCTTTGCGGTGAGCGGGTGATCCCCTGTTATCATGACAGGCCTGATCCCCATCTTTTTGAGGCCCAGTATCTTATCCCTGATTCCCAGTTTCAGGATATCCTTGAAATATATGATCCCAAGCACTTCGCCATTTATGGTCACGGCTATTGGGGTTCCCCCGGCAGCGGTGATCTTGGTAACTGTTTCCTCAAAGTTCGCAGGGAGGGTCCCTGTGTACTGCTTTATTGCATCAGGTGCTCCTTTGTGGATTACCGTTTCTTCTGTCAGGTTGGTCTGGAGATCGAATTTCTTTCTGAACCTGTGCCTCTGGAGAAATTCCTTCCCACCCTTTGGCAGGGTGAAACTATCAGAGTCGACAAGGGTAATTCCGCTTCTTCTGGTTACTGCGCTGAATTCTTCGCTGACGCCTTCCCTGAGAGCGTCGTACTCCCTCGGAATGAATTTCTTCTTGAAAGCAAGTTCCATTATGCTCCTCCCTTCTGGAGTGTCGTCATTCCATGAAGAGAGGAATGCTGCTTCCGCCAGTTCTCTTTCTGTATGGTTTCCCAACGGGATGAATTCATGTGCAAGCCTGTTTCCAACGGTAATGGTGCCAGTCTTGTCAAGAAGTATGGTATCAGCGTCGCCAGCAGTCTCAATAGCCTTCCCTGACTTGGCGATTATGCTGTTTTTTGACATCCTGGTAATACCAGAAATTCCTATTGCTGGAAGCAGGGCACCGATGGTTGTTGGAAGAAGGCAGACGTAGAGTGCAATAAGTACGGAGAGATCGGCGCTGAGGTTCAGCAGCAGGGAGAGTGCTATGAGGGCAAACAGTATGATGGTGAACACCCCGGTCAAACCAAGAAGCAAAACGGAAAGGGCGACCTCATTGGGAGTCTTTGGCCTTTCAGAGGACTCAACCATTTTCACAAGTTTGCTGATATATGTTTCGTCAGGGTTTACATTGACATAGGCAACAATTGAGTCGCTGATCACTTTGGATCCGCCAATTACAGTGTCACCCTTTGATTTCTTTACTCCTACGGACTCTCCCGTGAGCAGTGATTCGTCAACCATTGCGATGCCTTCAAGAACTTCAGCATCCATGGGTACCTGGTCACCTTTCTCTATGAGGATCATGTCACCTTTTCTCAGCTCAACTGAACTGACACTTTCTACTTTCCTGCCCCCATTCTCATCGTTATACAGCCTTTTTGCAATACTCTCACTTTCAAGTTTCTTCAGGCCGGCTGCAGTGGCCCTGGATCTTGCCTCAGCAAAGGAATCCGAGAGTGTGCTGAACCAGACTGTGATAAGAAGTATGGCTGAAACATAGGCGTAGAACAGCCGGTCTGATTGATG
>JAJZZZ010000004.1 GCA_021797265.1 Thermoplasmata archaeon | reverse complement strand
TACAGGGCAAAGAGCACAAAGGCCATAGAGGCATTTCTCTCTAGGGAGCCGCTTCCTCTCCTGGAATGGGAAATCAGACTGAAGTATGTGGAGGGTGGTTATGAGACACGTTACATCTGCACTTCGCAGCATGATCTCCAGTATGAATTCCTGCTGAACTCATCGGAGGTGGAATTCCTCAAATCAAAAATGGAGGTTGACACTCTGGTCAAAGGGATCAAGCTTCCAGCCAGGATCGGGAAGACATGGGTCAGCAAGGACCCGGTTATTGACTTTGAAAAATTTGATCACTATTTCCTCTCCTCGGCCGTACTGTCTCCAACAAACCTTGTGCTGACCTTCGCAAACGATGAGACAGATTCGGCCTACACATTTCACTCTTCTGTCTCTGAGGATTCTCATTTCCTCGAGATTGAGTACCGGGACCAGATGCAGACCGTAAACATCACGTCTCAGCCTGCAATGAACAGCGCGGTGAACAGGGGTGTTCTCATTTCACTCATAAGCCAGATCCGGGTGGCAATGCTGTATCTCAGGGAGCATAAATTGCGACTCAGCCGCCTTGTCCTCAGGGAAATAGATATAATGGCCACAATGAAGGTCACAGACCTTTTCTACACGATTCTGGAGATTCTGTCGCCGCTCATCACACAGGAGGTCACCGCCGCCCTGAGCTCCAGTCAGGAAGTGGATGAACCAGAACAGGGAGGAATAACACGCAATTTCATATATCAGAGATTATCGTTGCTGGGCGACAGGTCCAACACAGTAGCCTCACTAATGGGGATACCAGGTTTCATGGACACAATGTCAAAAAGCCAGTGAAAGAAAGAAGATGACACCAACTCTGGTCCACGCGCCTCAACTGGTATGCGACTTCCGGTTCTGCAAGGTTCTTTTCAGGGCTTCCGTATCCATGTAGTAGGCAACTGCACCCATCTTCCTAGCCTCACTTGCTGCATACGCGCTCTGAAGACCCTTCTGGCAGTAGAATACGAATGTCCTGCCTTTACCGAACCTGTCAACAATTTCCTTGACGTCCCCTATCCGCGCATGCACCGAACCTGGGTAGTGCCATTCATCAAACTTATCATGCCCCCTCAGGTCCACAACAACCGGATCAGATTCTATTTCCTTTCCCTGGAGATCAATGTCGGGAATCCCGGAGGTGTACTGTTCAATTCTGCTTCCATTAATCACGGTGTCGCTTGACATTAGGTTCTCAACAAATGAAAACATAGCCATGTCGTGTTCAACCTGCTGCGCAGTCACCCCCATTACGGAGTTTCTTGAGAAAAGGGAGCAGAACTCACCCTTGCTGGATTCCGGAAAGGTGCCTATCTTTCTGGCAAGATCAGTTATCTCATCCTTGTCCATGCCAGCCAGCGGCCTGTATACGGGAATGTCAATCCCCCGGTTTATCACCATGAGGTTTTCAGGAGTCTGTGAGGAGACCTGCCCCAGTGATTCACCTGTCACTATGCCGTAGGCTCCCGTGGACATTGCAATTTTTTCCGCAACAGAATAGAGAATGCGCTTGAATGTGACGCTGGGGGCAATATAATCATCCCTGCCAGCCAATTCTGCAACAAGTGATGATCCATCCATTATGTGGATCACAGGATCAAATCCATGGGTCCACCTGGCAACAAGCCTCTTCATGACCGAAAGGAAATCAACGGTGTCCACGGGATGTGCAAGTGATACAAAAACAAATTCCAGTGGTGATCCACGTTTCATGGCCATCCATGCCGCCACAGGTGAATCAATTCCGCCGGACACAAGTGCCACAAGCTTCCCTTCTGACCCTATGGGAAGACCACCGGGACCCGGGCGGGAACTGTTGAAAAAATATGCCCTGTTGTCACGTAACTCGATGTTTACTTCCAGATCAGGATGCTCCAGATCAACTCCCTCAGAGTATGGAAAAAGTGCGTCTCCCACAAGCAGATTCAGATTAACGGATGTGAAGTTCTGTCCTCCGGCCCTTCTTGTCCTCACAGCAAATTTTTTTCCGGAAAGGTACTGTGAGTATAGTTCCTTTGCCCTGCTCACAATTTCGGAAGGGCTTGAGAACACCATTTCAGTTACTTCCGAGAACGATTTCACGCCCATTGTGCGACTCAGGACGTCCATTACCCTTTCAGGGTTTGAGTATCCGTCAAGGAAGAGCCTCCCCCGTTCCCACCTGAAACTGGCGTTTTCGCCTGCTGATAGGAGTCCCTGGATTATGTTTCCACGAAGGCGGTTTTCCATCATCCTTCTTGCGTGGGACCCCTTGAGTCCTATCTCAGAGTATCTTACTATGATCAATATTTCCCCATGGGACAGAGGAATAAAACATTATGCGGAGCGCCGGAAAAAGGACCATGGCCGGAGGTGCGCATACTTTATACATTAATCAATAGCATTCATGTTGAAAATCAGTATTATAATCCAGACAACAATATTTTTAAACTTAAAATATTTCATATTATATTATGCTGAAGACTGTCATAAAAACCAGCAATTCCAGCTGTTTCGCTGATACGCTCACAAAGATATACTTCCAGATTGGCATAAGCGCAGTTGAAGGGGATAACGCTGGATCCGGGTCTGCCATTGCGATCATCGTAGACAGAAGTGGTTCCATGCATGGCGAGAAGCTTGATGATGCAAGGGATGCTGCAAAGATGGTGCTTGATGTTCTGGGAGAAGCCAACGAACTTGCCCTATACTCCTTCGCCAGCAGGGTTGAGCGGATCGTGCCAATGGGGCCGGTTGATGACGTGGATAAAATTTCAAAGGAGATTGACAGGATCAGGGCATCCGGGGGGACAAGCCTCTACAGGGCACTTGAAACGGTATACGACGATGCCAGGAAGTTTTCTTCTGAAGGTGGGTCAGTCACGGCAATACTGCTCACTGACGGGCAGCCATCAGATGTGACCGACGTGGGCAGGTACGAGAAGCTTGCTGCCAGTGCATCGGAAATCGGCCTGAAAATAGTGAGCATCGGCATAGGAGATTACGATGAGACCATACTTAAGAAGATTTCCGACATAACAAACGGCGACTTCGTGAATGCCACCGACCGGAATCTGGTTTCAGAGACATTCAGGAAGCATGCTAGGGAGGCCGCAACTGCAGGAGGCACATCGGTTGCACTGAAAATAGTTCCAAGGGAATCCGGGTCGGTGAATGTCTTTGACCAGTCATTCACGCTGGATGACGGAATTGCAACCATAAACCTTGGTTCTGTGGGAGCAACGCCGGTGAATGTCACAGGCTCCGTGGACATCAAGGGTGGAACGGAGGGAAGCATTACCGCCCTTCAGGCCATGGTTTCTTACAGGGACAATGATGGCAGCCCTAGGGAGGAAAAATTCCCGGTCACCCTGAACAGGACAAAGAATTCTGAGATGGTTGTGTCAGGCATCAACAAGGACCTTGTGAACGAGGCACGCCTGAAGATGCAGATGAACCAGGTTGAATACCTCATATCCCAGGGGGATTTTGACAATGCCACAAGAATCAACCGGCAGGCCATGGACGCGGCAAACGCAACAAGAAAGATTGAACTCATAGAGGCAACAAGGAAACTGGATCGGGTGCTTTCCTCCGGTTCAGGCGAGGTAGACAGAAAGGAAGCGTATAACCAGACAACAAAAATAAAGAGGAATTGAAATGACATGGTTTTGCACTAAGTGTGGATCGCAGAATGAGGATTCGGAATCAGCATGCGTCGTATGTGGATCAGGCAGGATCAGCGAGATGGAATCACAGCAGGGAGTGATTGTTCAGGACCCTGGTAAGCAGCAGCCTGCGCCTGAATCTCCGCCCGTACAGCAGGCGCCGCAGGCTCCCGTATCTGGACATGCCCAGGAGACGCCCGAGGAAAGCTTCCTGGAGTTCCAGTTTGTCCAGAGTCCCATGGACAGCCTCATGGGGAAGAAGGTCAAGGTCAATTTTTCCGTGTTTCCTTCGGTATCGGTGGGCCGTTCTCCGGAAAATGTTATGCAGATCCCTGATGCCAGCGTGTCAAGGATGCATGCTAAGATAATGCTTGACAGTGGGTCATACTACATTGAGGACGTTGGCAGCAGCAACGGCACCTTCATTTATGATGGATCGAAGTTTGTGGAAGTGAAGGAGAAAACAAAGATTCAGGAGAAATCCCTTGTGAAATTCGGAGAGGGAACCATAGTGAAGGTCACGTCCGTAAAGGCAGTCTGAGGTGCGGACCTTGGATTTTCCATATCTCATAATACCGGAAATGATGGCGGATACACTGGACAGGTATGTGGAGAAACTGGGCCATCCCGTCCCGGTCAGGAAAATGGTTGTGGAAACTGGGGAAGCCACATTTGTGGGCGATACCCATGGTGCCCTTGACGTTTCATCATATGCCCTGGCAGTTTCCAGAAACAGTGCACTTGTATGCTTTGTGGGGGACCTGGTTGACAGGGGCAGGAACCAGCTCTACAATCTCCTGTTTGTTGTGGAATCAGCAATAATATCGGGACGGGTGGTTATTGTGCGTGGCAACCATGAGAGCACGCTGACCAACGACTATTATGGCTTTTCGGATGAACTGAAAAATCTTGGGGTATTTGACCAGCTTTATCCTCATATTGTGAGGCTTTACGGAAGACTCCCGTACGCACTGCTGCTGAACAACTGCATCCTGGCGGTGCATGGAGGGATCGCCAGTGATCTCACATCGCTTAAGGACTGGGAATCGCTCCCCATGGACGACCCTGAGCCCTCAAACTCTGGTGCTTTCCAGATACTCTGGAATGATCCCAGGGAATATGTTGATGGTTTTCTTCCAGGCACCAGGGGAGAAGGAACGTATCTTTTCGGACCGGACGCTTTCAGTGAGTTTGCTGATAAGAATGGAATCAAACTCCTCATCAGGGCACATGAGGTGAAGAAATCTGGCTATGAGTATATGTTCCAGGGCAAGCTTATATCAATTTTCTCGTCAAGGTATCACAAGGGAAAGGCCGCAATTCTGCGAATAGGCCTGGGAAATGACCACAAGCAGGAGATCATGATTGTTCCCGATGAGGAGGGCTCAATCGCATGGCCAGCAGAACAGGCCTGATACTGCGTGCAATTGCGGCAGCGCTGGCCATTATTGGAATACTGTTCCTGGCAAATGTCTACGTTCTGGTATTCCCGTCTCTTCCACACACCACAGAGATCATCATTTTGCTCTTCCTTGCAGCATTCGCCATGTTTGTGGCAGGCAGAATATCAGAGAATACAAAATCCGGCTACAGGATATCCCGATCCACACTGGTTGGCTTTGCGTGGATTTTCTTCCTCATGTGGGTATTTCTGGACTACATCACCCTGAATCCCGGGACACTCCGGCCTGGGGTCTCATCGGCAGTTGAAGCATACATGAAGGAGATACTGGCATGGCTCCCTTATGCCATGGCAGCGGTATCCGGAGGTGCATTCATGGCTGCTTTGGTCTCCAGAGCCCCTGTCAAGAACAGAATATCTGGAGAAGCAGTAATTATCGGGTCTTTTATGATTCTGGCATTCGTTCCCATGATTAATCGTGGAATGGTGGAGTTCGATTCAATACCTGTTTTCGTGCGGGAGGTTCTTTATCTCTCCGTTCCAATTGTGGCAGTTGAGGCATACATCACCCGCTTCAAGTTCCACAGGCAGGTCCCGAAGTTCCTGATTCTGGGCAACATGGTCATGTTGCCATTGAGATTTAACAGCAGCATTATATTCCTCATCAGGGGGTTCACCTCTCCAGCAACAATTGTATATCCATTGCTGTACCTGGTTCTTTCCTACATAATTCTCATAATATCCGTGACAGCGGTCGTGTATATATTCAGGGGAATAGCACCCCCGGCCTCGGCAAGAAAACTGGCCGGTGCGGTGATACCGCTCATTGGCGGCTATTTCGTTCTGTCGTATTTCCATCTTCTTCCGGTTGCATTCGAGAACGGAGGCCTGACCTATTCCGAGTTCATTTCAGCACGTATCTATTTCCTGCTTGTAATTGCCATTGTGATACTAGCCATAATAATTCTGCTGGGAAGAGTCATCGCAACACGTGGCGGAAAAGCTACCGTTCTGTATGGGTCAGTTCTACTCCTGAGCATTATTCTCCTGTACAGATCAGGGTATTCCGGGCATTTCCAGATTCCGCTCCTGGCTGGTATGACGGTAACAGCTGTGGCAGTGGGAAGTGCAACCAGGATATCACGTGGCCTGAAGGAAAGCTTCCTTGGCAATTACGATCTCCTGAAGACAGTCAAGATAAAGGGAAGGAGCAATTCGCAGTCTTCTGCAGCATCCGCACCAGCCACACCAGCCAGGGTATACACCCAGCAGCCTGCTGCGCCAGTAGTATCTACCTCAGTGAATGTCCCAGATTTCTGGATAGGCCGGGAAATCTCCGGATATACCGTGAAGGATATAATCAGCCGGGAGACAGGGTTCGCCTACGTCCTGCGGGCATCAAGGCGCGGGGAACCTGATGTTGCCATAAAGATCCTGAAACCCTTTGCTTCAGACGGCACAAAAATTGCTTTCGATAATGAATTTCTCAGGAAATTCCTTCTTGAATTCCAGAACGTCATGGTGTTAAACGGGAAGAAATATGTGGTCAACATAATAGGCGTGGGGCTGAGGACATATCCTGACGACGGAACAAAGATGGACAAATATAAGGAAAATCCACCTGCGATCATCATGGAACTGCTTCAGGGGGGAAAACTTTCCGACCTGGATTTCAAGTTCAATACCCTGAAGCAGATGGAGCTGTTCTTCGAGATTGCCATACGGGTTTCACAGGGTCTTCAGGATGCCCACGATGCCAGAATCCTGCATGGCGACATAAAGCCGGACAACATAATGTTCGCAAGCAAGAATGGTTTCTCCGTAAAATCCTATTCAAGGACTCCTGATAAGTTAATACAGGCAATGAGGAAGAACGAGATAACGCCCAAGATCGTTGATTTTGGCTCCGCCAAGATCAGGGGCCTGGGGAATATTGTATTTTCACAGTTCTCCGTGCTGTATTCCCCTCCTGAGATTCTCCTGAGCAACTACGATACGGACGAGACCTATGACGTTTACGAGTTCGGCATGGTCATGTATTATCTTCTCACAGGATCCGCCAATGATTTCAGGACCGCCAAGAGTCTTGCCAGGAGGCAGGTATTCATTGAAAGCCGGGTGAATTCGGGAAAATTTTACACTGACAGGAACGCCCTTCTCTGGGAAGCTACAGCTGCACCTGTGACCGAGCCATCAAAGGTCAACCCCCTGGTGAGGAAGCCTCTCCAGTTTCTCATAATGAGGTGCATCGACCCTGATCCAGCAAACAGGTACAGCGACATGAGCGAGATAAAGAAGAGCCTGATTCACTGTGCGGTGAAGGATTATGGCTTCAAATCAGTCCGGGACATATGATGTGGCATCAATCCCCTTTGTGTGATTCCAGCTTCCCACAGCCATGATGAATCTGCATGAAACAGCATGAAACAGGGACACCATATATTAATATCTCACCACTAAATTTAATGACTTATGATAAAGTGCCCATCTTGCGGTTCGTCCATGCCCGATGGTTCACTGTTCTGCCAGAAATGTGGATCAAGGCTTCAGCAGAATGCACCAGATCATGCGCATCAGGGTGTTCCGGTAGTTTCCGCTTCAGCAACAAGTTCTGTTTTTGCACAGCTGGAGAGGATTCTGGTGAAATCTGATGTATCTGCGCATTCCGTGAAAGGACTCCCTGGACAGATTTCCGGTGAGGACAACCTTCTCGTGGTTTCTCCTGGCCCATCGGTGATTATGGTGAGGATATCATCCGAACCAACTTCTGATACATGGGAAGATATGGTTAGGGCGAAGTTCAGGATGGGATCAGATATTGGTCTGGCAGTTATTGATGATGTAGTGAAACTGAAGGATGATGTCACCATCAGGACTCAGCTGGCAAAAAGCGGGATTTTTATGGTTAGGAAATCTGCACTCACGGAGAAGGTGAATGGTATCTCAGCGAATGCAGGGTGGCAGAGCATCATGGATCAGATCATGAATGCAGCTGGAATCTCGCGTTACGGGGATCGCATGGTATATTCCATGTCCCAGACCAGGTATTCACTCATTCCAGACAGTGTGAAGGATAAGCTGAAAAAGTGGATGGGCAGGAACAATCCTCCATGAAAGTCACCAGCCTGAAAGCCGAAACCTTGGCACCGGTGTTTCCATGAAACATGGTAAATTTAGAATTTCAAGGGTTCAGAGAGTATCCCAATAATTATTGGCTCCTCCTTTATGATCCATTTCCGCGCCCTGGCCTCCCTGAGCTTACCGGTTACATGGGACCACTGGGAAAGTGAATCTGTTTCGTAAAGAACCACGAATTCCTGATCGCCCAGTCCATAGGAGTATGTGGTGTATGAGCGGATATCCTGGTTCTCGGGATGTGATGTTGCCATGCCGATGTGCTCTGCAAGCACCTTCTTCCTTTCATCATAGTCAATCAGGTACCAGTCAGGCGTCTTGCTCATGGGATACGCGACGAAATATTTCTTGGGGGCGAATCTCAGTGTGTCCTCAAGGCTTCTCACATCCCTGAGGTAAGGGGAATGCTCGTAGAGCGAGAACATGCTGTACTGGGCTGATCCATATCCCCCCATTGCCCTCATGATGCTCTCCTTGAATCTGGACATATCCGTGGGGTCATGGGAGGAGAGCCAGAATATCACATCGCAGTCATGCCTTATGGATCGGTACATTCTGAGGTTGATCAGCTTCCTCTCATATTCCCTGAAAGTTACATTCAGGTTCTCGATGACTGCGTCCCTTTCCCGCTGCTCCAGTGAATAAAAATGATTGTTGAAGGAGAAAGTTGCCACATAGGTGTAAATTTCATCTGGCATTTATATCATTCAGTAATCATTACTTCATAATTATGCATTTCCAATTAATATATGGCAATAGTTATCACGCTACAGTGGCTATTTTCAATATTCCCAATTGAAAATCCTTATTACTGTATTATTGTTATTGACTCATGGATAACGAAAACATATTCAATGCCGTCAATGCTGTGGAATATTACGTGGGTTCAGCAAGACAATGGTCATTCTACCATCAGCAGGCACTGGGTTTTGACCTCCTTGCATATTCTGGTCCTGAGACCGGTGTGAGGGACCGCGTTTCATACCTCCTGGGCCAGGGAGATGTCCGCCTTATTTTCACCAGTTACCTGAACTACGATTCCCCAATTGCCGATCATGTGAGGTATCATGGAGACGGAGTAAAGGACATCTCCCTGCGCGTGGAAAACATGGGGGATACTGTGGACTTTGTGAAGAAGAGAGGTGTGGCAAGGATTTCGCCGGTTTCCAGGATCACCGGCAGGGATGGCACGGTTGACAATGCCAGGATATATTCATTCGGCGAGACCGTGCACACACTAGTGGAAGAGGACAGTTACAAATCAGGAATTCCTCCAGGATTTGAGGAAATCGGGGTCAAGGGAAAACATGTTGGGCTGAAGAAGATCGATCATACTGTTGGCAACGTTGAGGACAGAATGATGGATTCCTGGGTAAATTATTATGTAAGGGGGCTGGGCTTTGACCAGCTCATAAGTTTTGATGATAGGGACATAAGCACAGAGTACTCTTCTCTGCGGTCCAAGGTTGTTCACTACGGAAACAGGAAAATCATCTTTCCAATTAATGAGCCAGCTTTGGGGCTTAAGAAGTCACAGATACAGGAATACCTGGATTATTACAATTCACCCGGGGTACAGCATATTGCCATAGAGACGGACAATATACTGAAAACCGTGGCAGAGATGCAGTCAAGGGGCGTGGAGTTCCTCTCAACTCCCTCAGTGTATTACGACACGCTTCTGGACAGGGTCGGGAAGATTGACGAGAAGCTGGAGGACCTTCGCCGCCTGAACATACTGGTTGACAGGGACGATGACGGGTATCTCCTGCAGATTTTCACAAAACCTGTTGGAGACAGGCCCACCTTCTTCTATGAGATAATCCAGCGGAAGGGCGCCACATCCTTTGGCAAGGGGAATTTCAGGGAGCTGTTCAAGTCCATCGAGGCGGAACAGGCAAAGAGAGGGAATCTGTAACAATGAGGATTGCAAGGGTTGAGACCGAAGACGGCATAAGGACTGTAATCGCAGTTGGGGAAAGCTTTCTTGATCTGGGGGAGATCATAGGGGTGCCCTTGGAGGAACAGGGGAAATCATTTTTTTCAGTTGTGCTGAAAAACCTTGAAAAGATCAGGAATTTCATTGCGGATGGGCATTACTCCGGTATCACAGACCACGTTCCAACATCCTATCTCGTTCCCATGCCCTACATAAACCAGATCAGGGATTTCTATTCATTTGAGGGCCACGTGAAG
Source organism: Thermoplasmata archaeon (assembly GCA_021797265.1). The sequence continues at coordinate 16,193 of JAJZZZ010000004.1, read as the reverse complement.
ACTGCAAGGTCCCTGAGGGGGCTTGACATGGTTCCGGAATGGTATGAATTTCCCGCATACTATTACTCAGGCAACTCGTCCATCTATGCAAGTGATCATGATCTGCCTTATCCACGATTCTCGTCAGAGCTTGACTTCGAGCTGGAAGTGGGAGCAATTATAGGCAAGGAGGGAAAGAACATAACCGTGGCGGATGCATGGTCCCATATCTTCGGGTTCACCCTAATGAATGACTGGAGTGCCAGGGATCAGCAGAGAAAGGAGATGAAGATCGGGCTGGGCCCGTCTAAGAGCAAGGATTTTGCCACAAGCATGGGCCGGTTCATTGTGACCGCAGACGAGATGGAAACACACCTCGACCAGGACAGGAAGCTTGACTGCAGCCTGCAGGCAAATTTGAATGGTGATCTGTTCGTGGAAGGCAACCTGAAGGACATGCACTGGACTTTCCAGGAAATGATTTCGTGGGCATCCACTGAGACCCTGCTGAAGCCTGGAGACGTGATTATGAGTGGCACGGTTTCAGGGGGATGTATCCTTGAAAAGGGACCTGACAGAGCTGGGTGGCTCAAGGTAGGAGACCAGGTGAGTTTTCACTCAGACATACTGGGGGATCTGGTCACAAGAATCGTGGAGGCGGAATGAGTTGGCGTTTTACGTCAGGCAGGGCAGAATGCCGGAAAGCCGGCACACCTATGATGACAGGAGCAATATACTCAGGGAGGAATTATTCGGGGAGGAAAGCTTTGACGGACCATACTCTCTCCTGTACCACCTTGGCGAACCAACACGGGTGAAATCCGTGAAGAAGATACCCCGTGTCCCTGTGGACAATGGCTCAGCAGATGTGATGATCCACAGGCATTTCCAGACAGGAAGGCTGGGCAGTAGAGGGGACTTCGTTACTGGCAGGAGATACCTTATGTTCAATTCCACGGTCAAGCTGTCAGTGGCCCAGACATCTGAGAACACAGGAACTCTGTACAGGAACGCGCTCAGTGACGAGGTCTACTTCATTCAATCCGGTCATGCCACCATGAAGTCCATGCTGGGAAACCTGGATGTTTCGGCAGGGGATTACCTGTATGTTCCAAAGGGGACAACTTACACCCTTGATTCACCATCAGGTCTGGATTTCTTCCTTGTTGAATCAAGGGAGAGGGCCTCCATACCACCAAGATATCTCAATAATTATGGCCAGATCAAGGAGGGAGCTCCGTATTACACCAGGGATATCCGTGTTCCCCGCCTCCGTGATCCATCAACGGAAGACGGGTCATTCAATGTACTTGTGGACTTCGGTGATTATTTCCTCAGGGAGGAGAGGGACATGAACCCATTTGATGTGGCTGGCTGGGATGGCTACCTCTATCCATTTGCAATCGGCACCGGATCCATGGCGCCAATTGTTGGCAAGTTGCATCAGCCTCCCCCGGTGCATGAGACATTCAGCGGAAAATCCTTCATGATTGGCACATTCCTCCCAAGAAAATTTGATTTCCATCCCAGATCCATACCCATATCCTATTATCACAGCAACATTGACACTGACGAGGTCCTTTTCTATTCATCAGGGAGTTTCATGAGCAGGAAAGGCATATCCTCGGGATCCGTAACACTGCACGTCAGGGGCCTCATACACGGGCCGCAGCCAGGGGCGCTTGAATCTGCCATAGGTAAGCATGAGACAGATGAGGTGGCAGTAATGGTGGAGGCCTATGAGCCGCTGAAAGTTACCAGGGACGCCCTTGAGGTTGAAGATCCAACATATATGGAATCATGGTACAGATGAGGTTCAATTATCTTCCAATCAGGAGGGTTTATCATGGAACTGGAGTTCTGAAAGAACTTCCAGATCTCCTGAAGGAACTTGGAACGAGAAAAGTCATGGTTATGTCATCAAGCTCAGTTTCAAAAACGGTGTTTTACGGTGATCTGCTCAGCGAAATTCCGGGAGATTATGCTGAATTCAGGGAGGTTACGCAGCATTCTCCCATGGAGGAGATTGAGCACGCCACCGAACTCATGAGGAACAGGAATTGCGATACAATACTTTCAGTTGGCGGAGGAAGCGTTCAGGATGCTGCAAAGGTGGTGAGGTATTACTACGACATAGAGGCACCCCAGATCGCAATTCCCACAACGCTTTCTGCAGCTGAATTCTCCCACATTGCAGGATATTCCATAGGGGGCGAGAAAACAGGAATACGGGATACCAGGATTACACCGCATTACATATTCCTGGATCCTGAGCCTGCCATGGAAACCCCTCAAAAATTGTGGAGGACATCGGGTATAAGGGCTCTGGATCATGTAATTGAAACAGTGGTATCAAACTTCAGCAGTGAACCCGCACGGATCATGGCCAGGGAGGCCATGAAAAAGATATTCATAAATCTCCATGGAGATTCACTTTCAGAAAAGCATGAATGCCAGCTGGCGGCATGGTACTCTTATTTCGAGGTCTTGGATGCACCTTTCGGCCTTAGCCATCTCATTGGCAGAGTCATTGGCGCAAAATGGGAGATACCCCACGGGGTTACCAGCTGTATAACCCTTCCCGCAGTGCTGAGACATTATGCGGAAGTGAATCCCGAGCCGCTTGCGCTCATGGGATCATGGCTGGGACTGTCGGCATCAGGTAGTAGGGAACTGGCATTCCAGTTTGCAAGGACAGTGGAAAGCTTCATCAGGGGCCTTGGATTTGCCCCACGCCTGGGTGACTACGGAATAACCCGTGATGATTTCAAGTATATTGCAGGAAAGATTAATGCTTCTGGCAATGAAGTCCTTGAAGTTCTGGAAGACATGATTTGAAAGAAACGACGACCTCAGAGAATCGTAGCTTCCATGAGGCCTGATTTTTGAGACTTTTCCCTTACAATATTGATCTCGTCAAACCTTGTGATGCTGATCTCCATGAGAGGTTCCGCAATCCCGGAAAAGAAGTGCCCTCCAACCATTATGTGGTCAGGCCCTGCGCCAGAGCAGTGGATATGGAATCTGGGCTCCACAGAGGCGATGCTTCCATGAAAGACAACCATCTCGAGAGGGCCCTCATACGTTTTACGTATATACTCAGTTCCAGTGTAATAACCGATTTCCAGGTTTTTTGCTGCCCCCAGTCCCCACTCTATTTCACCTGAACTGACATGGTATTTCTCCACAACAGAATTGAGGCAATCCCTGATGTCTTCACCGTATTCAATTTTAAGAAAGATCTTGTTTCCCTCGGATTTAGACTGCATGTTCCCAGTAGTGTCTTGGTGGATAAAAAACCGACACAGAAATAAGGTGAGAATATACATCATATCATATAATGATTGAATTATAATGACGGAATGTTTGATGATTCACTGTATTAAGAACCCAGATCATAATCAGGCAGAACTGCCATCAGTTCCCATACTGTATATCACGGACCATCTGCCATTTTCCCTGGTCACGCCCAGGATGGAGCAGTTCCGGAATCTCACAACCCCATCGGCTGGGCCTATGTTGCTCTGGTAGAAACCACGCATGAACCCGCCATGGGTAACCACAAGAATCCTCCTGCCCTCATATTGCCTGTAGATGCTCTCAACTGTCCTGTTGATCCTTTCCAGAAACGCTGGAAGAGTTTCCACACCGGGAAGGCCGTCAATGGAATCTGAGAGTATGGTCGTCATTTCAATGTTGAAGCGTTCCTTGATTTCCTGGCTTGTCAATCCTTCAATGATTCCGCCTGTACGTTCCCTGAGACCGTCGCAGGTCCTGAAATCCTGGGGATGGACTTTTTTCATTATGATTTCGGCTGTCTGGACTGTCCTCCTCATTGGGCTTGAAATTATGACATCCGGTGAAAGAGAGGCGATTATGGGAACAACAGCGGATACCTGCTCAATACCCTCCCGGCTCAGATTCTCATCAATGGAGCATTGCCATACCCCAAGCTTATTAGAATCTGTGACCGCGTGTCTGAGGAAAAAAATCAGGGTTTTCAATACTTCATAATTGAACCGTCATATATTTCTGTTGGCACTGTCTGAAAGGCCGAGCCAGAAATTCTCCTCAAGGTCCAGTATTCCCTTTGCCCCCTCCATGAATTTCTTTCTGGCGACGGGATCATCAGCATGCTGTCCAAGTACGTTTTCCATGGCCTCTTCATGATGTTCCTCCAGCTCCCTGTGGAACGTGAAATACTTTAGATCCATACTGGAAAATTCCGGATGATTCTGCACCCATATCTTCATGCCGGCAAGTATCTTGTCCCACATGGGTATTGCCATGTTCTCAAGCCCGAATTCTGCCCCAAGTGCCTGGAAGTGATCTCCGGCGAAGTAGTTCCGCATTCCGTCAAGCCATGCCTTTGTGCTGGGAAGCTGCCTGCTTCCAACAAGGTCCATGGGTTCAATTTTCAGGCTTCTCAGGTATGATCTGTAAAGGAGTTCGTGGCGTTTCTGGGGGTTGTCGTCACCAAGTTCAGACACAAGGATTGTTGTGAGGTTGGCTGCATCGTCCTCGTCAGGTGTATTTACAAGCAGCACGGAAAGTATTGATGGCCACTCCCTTGTAAAATGGTAGAATTCCCTGGAAAACCTCATGAATTCATCCTGGGAAATATCTCCGCGTGCAAACCTGTCAATAAATGCGTTGTTGGTTGCACCATGCTTTTTCACAAAGGCGTATGTTTCCCTGTAGAAGTTGTTATCCTCTTTCATCATGGCATGTTATTGAATTATCTCTATTTAAGCATATCTAATCAAAAATATTCAGGCTTGTTCATGTAGTCCTGGCCCACAGGGTGCGGGACAGGTTGCAGGATGGGGAAAACGTGTGTAATGAGGAAGAAGAGGCAATCCAGTCTTTTTGTATAATTGTCCCAGGCCATGTCTGAAGGCATGGAAAAATTGACAAACACTCCAGATATATGTGTGCGATCAACGTGGCACAACTGAGGAATCTTGAAAAATTTGAGATGAATGCGCTGGACATCTGCAAGGATGAGGAATTCAAGGAAAAGCTAAAAGTCTGGGTCCAGAAGAAGAAGGAACCCCTGGATAACTACGGCCTCAAGAAGCTTAAGGACAAGATAGAGAAGCATCAGAGGAAGATGGCCAAGGCCCAGAAGAAGGCAGGAAACGCTTGAAGGCAACAATCCTTACCATCGGGAACGAAATTCTCAAGGGCAGGACGGTAAACACAAACTTCTCCCATATAGGGCACGTGCTGACATTTGCAGGTTACGAGGTCTACAGGGGCCTCGTTGTTCGCGATGACCCATCAGAAATAGCGTGGGGGATAACCCAGGCAACAGGTTTCAGTGATATTGTTGTGACATCCGGAGGTCTCGGTCCAACTTTCGATGATATGTCCGTGAAAGCAATAGCAGACGCCCTGGGGATGCCGCTTGAGACCAATGCGGATGCCCTGAGGATGATACGGGAAAAATATTCAGCACAGAACCTGGAGCTTACGCCGGAACGCATGAAGATGGCAATGCTGCCAAGGAACGCAGAAGCAATAGCCAACCCTGTTGGCACAGCCCCAGGTGTGTTTTTCAATTACCGCGGTGTAAAAATACTGATTCTTCCGGGAGTTCCATCCGAGATGAAGGCAATACTGGAATCCATGATTCCAAGAATACGCATCCCCACAGTTCATTATTACGAGGAGAGTGCAGTCCTGCATGGGATCATGGAAAGCGCCTTTGCGCCGGTTGTTGCAGACGAGATGAAAAAAGCCGGTGGAAATGTGTATATAAAGAGTCACCCCTCATCCGCCGAGCTATCAAATCCGGTTCTGGAAATCGAAGTTTCCGGCACGGCCCAGGACGATGCCACCGCAGTTAAAGTGGTGAGATCAACACTGGAAAGCATAAAGAAAAGGCATCAGGAAATGCTGGGTAAAAAATGAGATCCTGAATGGGGTCAGTGAGCCCCTGGCGGAAATATTGTGTTATCAAAATCTAAGTACTTTCTGTCCTCGAATCGAAGGTAATCCGGATTCACTCCCTTGACCAGAGCCATGAAATACGCCATGTAATAAAGGGGGACCATTGCAGTTATGGCATCGGCATAGATGTCCCCGCTCTTCTCGAAATCAATCCTGTAATCGCCATCGCCATTAATCACAAGGGTCTTGGTGGAGGTGTACCTGCACGCATGAACTATTTCCGCAGTTCTCTCCCTCACTTCCGGAGAATCAACTATTATCACAAGGGAATTTTCGTCCAGTACGGCTGTGCATCCATGGTTGAACTCCTCCAGCTCTATGCCTTCCGCATGGAGATGGGTCGATTCCTTCATCTTCTGTGCACCCTCCCTGGCAACAAGATAGTTCGGGCCAGCACCAAGCACGAAAATGTCCCTTATGCTGGAAAAGTTGCCGGATATTTCCTGTGCCTCTTTTTCAAGACGGTTTAGCTCTCTCTCCACAGTTCCGGCAAGCCCCCACATATCAAAGTCTAGGGAGCCGAAGTGCATTGCCACCTCCAAAGCAGCGAAGGTATTATCAAAGAAAGCTTTGGTATTGCACAGTGACATGTCTGGTGAATCACCGATCACGATTGGGATATCGGCCTCCAGATAAAGGGGGGAATCCCTGTAATGTGTTACTCCTGCCGTCCTGGCTGTGTTCTTGGCATACTTTACGGCATCCACAGTGGATTTTGTCTTGCCTGTATGGGAATATGCCATCACCAGATCCGTGGGCTTCCAGTATTTCTCCAGTTCAAAAGCCTGTACAGGATACCATTGCTTTCCATGTTCAGTGAGGATTCCGGAACCTATTGCGGCAGCATGATAGGCTGTACCATTCCCTGTCACAAACAGATTCTTGCCAAGAAAGCTGTAATCAAGTCTCTCCATTATGTCAATGGTCTTCCTTATGCCATGCGCGCTAGATTTCAACATGTCATACATCACATAGGGATGTCCCTTTCTCAGTTCGGGTAAATCATCAGTCATTATTATGACAAAATGGCATATGATATAACGCTTTGCAAGAATTTTTCTGAAACTTTAACTGCCCTGAAAAAGTCATTTGCAACCATTGTGCATGAATGTACTGGGGCACGCCTTCTTCAATGTCTTCGCGGAGTAATAAAGTTAAGATAGCAGACAGAAGCTAGAAGAACAAATGGATGCCAGGTTTCATTAACATCTTATCGTGACCCGGGATAGTTTACACTGTGATAAAGGTGGAAAAATAATAATGGCAGTTTCCTGCTCATTCTTTCTTCTTTTCGGCCGGGATTTCCTTGTGCTCAAGTGAAGGAGTGTTTGCCCGCGACGCGTTCTCAACCTGCTTCTTTATTTTCCTTCCCCTGGCGGCTACCACTGCCAGTGCTGCCACCAGAACCACAATAACCACAAGTATTGCTATGTTCAGGGGGGTGAAAGTCAGGGAACTCTGAAGCTGCTGAGTTACGGTTGGTGTTACTTTCTCGTTGAAGTTGTAAACCTGCAAGGTCGGCTGGGGTGAACTGTTGGTGTACCATGTCACTATGAGCTGGGATGGGTAACTCTCAAGCTTTGCGGAGGAACTTACGTCCACCAGGAACGTTACTGTTATTTCCTGCCCGGGAAGAAGCTTTCCAATGGTGACATTATCTGCCGTAAGTGCAGACAGGGGATTTGAACTGGATACATGTATGGAAATCACGCTGGGGGAAACAAGGTGTATTTCCAGATCATACATGGTAACATTTGCAGTATTGGTCAGGTTGAACTCCTCAAGGTCCTTGCTGCTGCCAGGTTGCATTGTTCCTATGGTTGATGTGATTCCCAGGGTACCGTAGCTGTGGACGTAGGTGCTTATGACACTGGTCATGTGCCCATACGAAACAGTGATAGTCTGGGGGCCTGTAACATTCAATGCGTCCACAAGGAAGGTGAGGTTCTCAGTGGAGCCGGATGCAAAGTATGGAATATGGTATTCTGAAGTCAGGATGCTGAATCCTGTTGATTGCAGAGAAACATTGAAATTCTGGTACGGACCGAGGCCGGTGTTTGCAAAGATCAGATCCAGCGATATGTATTTCTCATTCTGGTATACCACTGGTGGATTCATGAAATAGTTAACCAGCCCTATGGTGGGTGTGGCCAAGACTCCAACCTGGAATGGAACACTTTCTACTGTGGAAACGTTGCTGGCGTCCCTGACACTCAGCTGGTATATGCCATTAGCGGCACCGGAACTAATGTTCACAAGCTGCTCAAGGACAAGATTCTTAGTGGCAAAACCGGATGTTGGGGCCGGGAATGTGATGTTCTGGTAATCAACCACGGTGGTGTTTGGCCCATGGACATAACTGTAACCAAAGAAGCCGGATGATCCCAGGTTGATGCTGAGATTCTGCCAGTTTGCGGTGAAGTAAGTATCCTCAATGGTCACAAACAGTGGCACATAGCTGGAGTTTGGGGATACCTGGGCCGATGAATTTGGGCCGTACCAAGTGGCGGAGACGACCTTGATCACGGGAGCGGGTGGACTTGCCGCATTGGATGCGGGAGCAAGAGTCACAGCAGATGCCATCAGTAAAAATATCACGCCGGTCAATAACAGAGCTTTTTGTTTATTCATTTATTTCACCATTTTTTCCAAATGTTACGTTTTTCATATAGAGTGCAAAAATCACGGTTAAGACAAGGAAGACCATGCCCACCAGATATATGTACTGGAAGGAGAGCGAATACGGGAAATCTTCATACACAGGCATGAAGGGTAGGCCCGCAACTTTCACGTTCAAGATTCCCACCAGAACGGGAAGCGTATAGGTGGTTTCAAGAACGCCGCCTATGGCGGGAGCTATTGAGGTTCCTATGTTCCTGAAGACAGTGTTCATACCTGTCGATACACCAGCTTCCCCGGGTGGAGTGGACACCAGCAGTATGTTTATGACGCCAACGAATATGAAAGAAAGGCTGATTCCAAGTACTGTTGCGTCTTCAAGTATGGATATTGTTGTCTGGCGGTTGAACAGCAGCGCAAGATAAGACAGGAAAAGTATGACGGAACCAATGAGGATTGAAACTTTCGGGCCGCGGTTTGTTGTTATCTTGGCAGAAAGAGGTGCAAATATCATTGAAGCAAGTGCAGCTGGCAGGAGAGTCAGACCAGATGTGATGATTGAAACCCCGAAACCTGCGGGTTCAGGGTCCTGCAGCATTGTTGGTACGGTATAGAAGAGGAAGAACATTCCTGCCATGGCAAACATGCCCGCCATGTTGGCAAGAAAAACATTCCTTATCTTGAGGAGTTTCAGGCTCACGAAGGGCATTGAAACATTCTTTTCCACGTAGACGAATGCCACGAATGCAAGAACGGATACCACAAACACTCCGATTGTGGATGGCGAGTCCCAGCCCCAGTACTGCCCCTCAGAAAGGCCGAGAATCAGCAGGATCACGGAACCAGCCAAAGCGGCTACGCCTCCAAAATCAACGGTCTCTTTCTGGCGTGGTGCGTAATCCTTTATTATGTAAATGGAGGCAATAAAAAGGCCGAATGCAACCGGTATGGCAGAATGATATGACCACTGCCACCCGAAATACTGCGTGATATAGGCACCAAGCACAAGTCCGATTGCAGCTCCTCCTGTGAAGGTGGAACTCACTATGCCCTGGGCAAGCGCTAGATTCTCCCGTGGAACCTGGTCATTAAGAAGGGCATAGGCAACGGGAAACATTCCCATGCCAAGACCCTGCACAGCCCTTATTGCAATGAACTGCGGCAGCGTCGTTGCAAAGCCCCCAAATGAAATTGCTAGAGTGTATATCCCTGCAAGAAGAACAAAAATCTTCTTCTTCCCATATATGTCCGCAAGCCTGCCAAATATGGCTGCAGATATTGTTCCCATAAGGATGTAGGCAGTGATTATCCATGAAAGCTGGTCATAGTTGGTGTCAAAGAATTTCACAAGAACAGGGAGAGCCGGCGTCACCATTGTTTCTACATACGTGATGAGAATTCCCATTATTGACATCAAAGCAATGGTTTCCTTCGCTCTCCTTGTGAATGCCATTTAATATACCTGCCATCAATTTCTGGTCTGTATTTGCACATTCATGCTTAAGATTAAATTTGTGGTAAATTATTAACTAGCTAATAAATTTCACTCCACATGCTGTTCAAAACATGCGACGTAGGTCTTAAATTGTTAAAAACCATGGGAAAATTCCATGATCTCTAGAAAAGTTGATGAACTGAACCCATGGGAGTTCTTTGAGGCAATGGATCAGGAAGAGAATGGAAAGGTCCTCGTGGTTGATGTCAGGGAGATGGATGAATATATTGGAGATCTGGGTCATATCAAGGGATCGGTGAACATTCCACTTGGTGAACTCCCGAAGCATCTGGAAAGGCTGAGGAGTCATGGAAAAATCGCATTCGTGTGCAACACTGGGGACAGAAGCTATTTTGCCTGCAGATATCTAATGGACAACGGGATCAATCAGGTTCTGCACCTGAAGGGAGGGATTGTGCAGTGGCACCTTTCCGGACTGGATGTGGAGTATGAATGAAATTATCATCAAGAACATATCATCCCTGGCAGTAACGGAGCCAAGAAAGAAAATACTCAATTCCGTTGAAGAAACAATGGCTAAGCTGGATCCTTCGGGTATTGTGAGGGAGTCACTGAGTTTTTTTTCGGACGATGTTCCTGAGGATGTCAGAATAATAGGCTTTGGTAAGGCATCAGCAAGAATGGTGGCCGGGGCGCTGGAAGTACTGCGTGAACCGGTTTATGCCGGCATTATCATTCCCAATGGAATGGAACAGCCTGATCTTCCTGGGGAAGTTCAGGTACTCAGGGGCAGCCATCCCATTCTGGATTCCTCCAGCATTGAATCAACCAGAAAAATCCTCAGCAACATGAAAGACCTGAAGGATTCCTCAGTGGTGATAGTACTCATATCAGGTGGTGGATCGGCACTTTTTGAGCTTCCAGCTGATGGTATAAGCCTGCAGGATTTCGCTTCCGTGTCAAAATGCGTGATGAATTCTGGCGGAAATATCCGGGAACTGAATGGGATACGATACATGATGTCACAGGTGAAGGGAGGAAAACTGGCGCGATTCCTTTATCCTGCAAGAGTAACGGCGCTGATCATCTCCGATGTACCCGGAGACGATATATCTGTAATCGCATCTGGGCCGCTGGTTCCTCCTGACATGCCCGGGAATGTGATCCGGGAGAATCTTGAAAAGTTTTCGGCTCTCTGTCCTGATCTGGCCCGAATGAAGGATAAGCTGGACTTGAATCTTCCTGAAAGTTACGATGGGATGTTCAGAAAGGTGCAGAACAGGATCATACTCAAGAACTCTGATTTCGTCGATTCTATAGCAAACATCCTTAGGGAAGATGGGAGTGTTGTAAGGGTACTGTATGAGCCAGTTACCGGAGACGTTGAGCGTGTTAGTGCCTTTTTCGTGGAAACCGCAAGATCAATTTACTCCCATCTACAGAAACCATTCTTTCTGGTGGCCGGGGGAGAGACTACAGTCACTGTTCACGGAAATGGCATAGGCGGAAGGAACTGCCAGCTTTCAGTAATGGTCAGTGCCCTCTTCAACAAGAATGAAGAATTTGCATTTGCAAGCCTGGGCACTGATGGCATCGACGGAGTGAGCCCTGCCATGGGTGGCATTACGGACAATGTCTTCAGGAACGAGGCAACAGAAAAAGAAGTGGAAGCATCCCTGGATAATAATGACACCTATACCTTGCTGGATAAGTACAGTTCCGCAGTTATATCCGGTTTTACCGGCAATAATGTGTCTGACATATTCATATGCTATTATGCTGGAAGCAATGCTTCAACTCAGTGAAGGCAATGTGCTTTGACGGTACAAAATATTTCGGATTGAAACAGAAAATCCGCTGCAGGCAGGATGTTTCTGAAGCTTATACTGCAAGGTTACCATGCCAAAAATTTCCAGAATTGTTCTGTGGAGACATTGTGGGACATGTGACAGAGAAGCAGTTTGATCTAACATCTTTCATGATTAACAATAAGATGGGATGCGCCATTCCCTTATCTAAGGTGCAGAGTTGATATACATTCTTTATTCCCGGGCAGCCACCGGTACACTGGACACAGAGAGGAGAATAGCAACACTCAGAGGGAAGGATCACCATTTAGATCCTGGACTGGAGGTGCTTCCCGGCGATTCAATATCAGTTGGTGGAGAAAGATTTGTTGTCAAGAATCCCGGGCCTTATGATTTTTCATCTGCAACAAGAAGAGTTGCGCAGATCATCCAGCCGTGGGATGCAGGGGTAATTCTGTCATATTCATCAATAGGCCCTGGTTCAAAGGTGCTGGAATCCGGCACAGGAAGCGGGTCACTTTCCTACCAGATACTGAGAGCCATAGGTGAAACTGGCTCGCTGACATCTGTTGAGATCAACCCGTCATACATTAAACTGGCCAGGGAAAATGTATCGCGACTCATCCAGGACGCAATAATGAAAAGATGGACAACAGTTGAGGGGGACATCTCAGAATATCAGGTTGGAGAGAAGTTCGATTCCTGTATACTTGATGTACCAGAACCGTGGTCAGCCTTAAGAAACGTTTCTGCACTCCTTAAAACCGGAGCCATACTCTGTTTCTACTGTCCTACTTTCAACCAGACTGAGCGAACAGTAAATGCGCTGGAATCCTCAGGCTTCCACTTTCTGGATTCCTTTGAAATTCTCAGCAGGAAGATACTTGTCAGAAACAACGCAACGAGACCAGATAATGATGTGATCGGACATACTGCGTTCCTTTCCTTCGCGCTGAAGCTTTCCGGGATTTCAGTGAAGGCTTGATTTTTGTGTGCATAGTTTATAACAATTTTGTCCCATTGATCCCGCTGTCATTCTGGTTGCAAAATAGAGTAGAAATAGGATAATGGCATGGACAAGCATGGAGCGGGAGCTAATATGTGAAAGGTGCAATGGAACAGGCTACATCATGGACAGCTCCGGCAAACAGGACGTTTGCCCCTTGTGCTTCGGACTGGGCACATATAAGACTACGGACCCGCTCCCACCTCTTTCCAGGAGCAAAAGAGATATCAAGAAAATGCTGATTTACACACTGCTTGGCCTGGGAATATATTATGCTGTGTTTTTCTACTATTTTATCCAAGGGGATATTTCGGTGACGGCGGCCATAATAGTACTTATTGCGGGACATGCGGTTGCCATAACGTTCATTGTCCTTTATGTTTTATTTTCATACGTTTATTCCGCCTGAAGCCTTGGCATATTATAACAAGACGAAATTTTAGTGCGTCATGTGACGGAATTATAATTTGCATACTGCTATTATACAGTAAGGATAAACATGTCTGATCAGAAAAGATGTCCCTAAAGCCGCTGGGTGAGAAAAAAGGGCATGGGCATGCCGCGAATTGTGACCTCCCCAATCAATGCCATCTCATTTTCAAAAAATGTATCTAAGGTAAATCATTGTTTATAAATCCCAAAAATATAGAACATGGAGCTGAGATGATAAACAACTCCGGAGATCGATTTATTCCCATTTTCAACACACTAAATCAGGTAATACTGGAGTACAAGCTGAAAAACCCATCAATGGAGGACGTGGATCTGCTTCAATCCTTGAATTCCATAAGGATGTTCCTGAAGAAAAGAAAGATAGTTCTTAACTCGCTGGATCGCGAGATCTTCAATGCTCTGGCAGGAATTGCCAATCTGGGACGCTATAACACGCGAGACGCAATTGCCTGCCTGAACATGCTCCAGGAAAATGTTAAGCGAGCCATGGGAGCTGGAAATAGCTACATTATGGCCCTTGACACACATTAATGAAGCACTGAATGCTGCATTTGTTGCTCGGTGCCAGGTCGGGTTTTCCGTTTGGAGAAACAATATTACCATTAAGCTTGCAGTGGTGACTCGGAGGAAAATTTCAGGTAAGATAGAAACTGCCCTGTATGTTCCCGTAATACGCGACAATCATTGTAGAAATGTCTGGATTGACTGAATATTCCTGGTATTGAGGAATTATGGTTAAATTGTCAATCTTTCCAGGGTGGATTATGGTATTGTTGCTGGTAAACCACAGGTACATGTTGCCATTTACAATTGGCCCAGTTTGAAAAATTCGGAAATATACATGTGAAATGTTGTTCATAGATCCGTGGTAGGTTATATCAATGTTCATTTTGTCAACAAATCCGGTTGAGTTGTATGATGAAAAGCTGACTGAATCAATTTTGAAATATCCTTCACTCTTCTGGACACCCTCGTGATATCCCAATACAACACTTCCGGCTAGTATTATGATTACCAGGACCACCACACCTTTTTTAATTCTGGGATCCAGCTTGCCTGTGTTCAACGCCATATGCTTCTTCTTCCCTTCCACATTCTCCATTCGTGTAATCACGTCGATCATGGGCAGGATTGACAAGATTATCCAGTAATAGAGATATTGTGGGAATAGGCGGTAATTAAAGAGAAATATGAGAATTGGAAATGCGAACAGGGCATACTTCATTTCTCTGTACTTCAATACATAAATGATCAGAAGAAAGAGGAACAGGTCCATCATTATCAACGTGAAGTAGACATTGGGTATCTGAAATATACCAGCGAAGGCAATTTGAGGTACGCCAAAACCTATGCCGATGAGTGGCGCAAACTCATCCTCCAGCATTGACGAAAACCAATATCCGGGGTTAAGCAGGATAAAGTACCCGTTCACCGTGAAAAATATGACAAATGCTATGAGAAGCCATTTCAACATATCTCTTGGGCCATGTTCCTTGTAGAGGAAATATAAAAGGAACGGAAGAACTAAGAGAGGTAGCTGTTTTACTGACAAGGAAAGGCCAAATAGAACCCCTGATACCTTAATCCGTGGTAAAACAATATAGGAAAGCATCAATAGCGAAGCCCACAATGCGTCCGTGTCTGCCGATGCACCCTGGTATGCGTAAATAAGGAGGCTCAGAAATGGTATGAGTGCATACGATGACATAACCCATTGTTTCATTGACCACGCACGATACCACACAATAACCATTGGGGCAAGGAGAACAGGCAGCATTATGGCGGATGGCTTCAACTTAAGAAGCACCGCCGGGATAAAAAACAGGAATGAAAGAGCCGGATATGTCAGTCTATCAACGTAGCCGCCTGTTCTTAATGGAGTGATTGGATCAAATGGGCCAAAATGGAAGCCATAAAAACTGAAGGCACTGGACATCAATGCTGGATTATAGGGATTTTTTCCTAGAAGAAAGAGATGCGCAGCATACATATCAAATACAGATTCGTCTGTGGGGAACATGGGGGCAAAGCTGTAGTACATGTATAGCATGAAGCCCACAGTTGCCAGCGATAGGAAAAAAAACAGCATTGGCATGAGCTTAGCGTGCACCTTGTTCTTGAGATCATTTATGACCACGAGCACAAGGACAGCGATGGGTGCTGCAAGAATAACAAAAAGATAGGGATCAATGGATATGCTTGTTGCAGCATTGATTGGAGATTGCATGGCTGACATTACATAGGACACCATGGCAACCAGGACGGAAATCCCAATGAGGATATAACCGTATAAGTGCCTTGTGAAGTCAATAGTTTTCACTGCGCTAAATACACAAAGAAATGTAAGTATGATTGCAGACCACTCCAGCGCCCAAGCTATGGGATTTACGTTACCAAGTCCGTTCCAGACCGCATTAACTCCAACCAGGAGAAGCCCGGATACCCCAATGTAAGTAAACCTTAACGCGTTTTCCCTGCTAACTATCGTTTCCAAGTCATTTTCTCCTTTGATTCACAGGAAACCTCAATGTCCTGCGTTTCAGTTCCACATTTCTAAAGGTATGGCCAGCAGATATTTTATGTTCACATAATGGGAATAGAGGAACCTTTATAAAATAATTTCAAACAAGTTCCTGCTTTTCAGGAAGGAAGAGATGCAGGCAGGATCTTGTTGCAATTCAGATGCCAACCAATAAAAAGAGAACTTAAGGAAAACTCCTGACATATGCCTCTGCTTCGGTATTCCAACGCTCTGACATCTTACAGGAATGGATCCAGAATTCATTGGCTTTATCCCGGCTTCCGGATTTGAACCAGAGACCTGCGGATTACGGCGGTTTTCCATGCCGTGGATTCCCTCTACAGTCCGCCGCTCTACCAACTGAGCTAAGCCGGGTTCATCCAGATGGACTGCAAT
>JAJZZZ010000073.1 GCA_021797265.1 Thermoplasmata archaeon | reverse complement strand
ATCTAGATTCTCAGAAGCGCTCATTATGGCATATCACAGACAGTATGGTCTGGATACTAGAATACAACGCCCATTCAATGTATACGGTCCGAGAATCAGGGAAGATGGCCTTTATGGGCGAGTTATCCCAAGATTCATAGATCAGGCCCTGAAGAATGAAGATATCACCGTACATGGAACGGGAAACCAGACCAGGTCATTCCTGTACATAGATGACTGGCTTGAAGGAACCTGGAAATTCTTGACTAAGGAAGGTCTCGGAGGAAATGTTCTGAACATTGGTGCAAGCCATGAGGTCACAGTTATGGAACTTGCCAGGCTCATCAGGGAGATGACAGGAAGCTCTTCAGAAATTGTCTCTATTCCGCCAAGGGATGAGGATCCTAAAAGAAGGTCTGCAAATTTAGAACTTGCTGGAAAATTACTGTCATGGAAACCGGAACGTGACATAAGAGAAGGTCTAACTCACACCATAGCATGGTTCAGGGAGAGGATGCATTGAGGATTGGTGTCGTTGGCCTGGGATATATTGGGTCAGTAACGGCTGCCGTGTTATCGGCGCATGGCAATGAAGTCATTGGCATCGATAACGTGGCTGAAAAAGTGAATGCATTCAAGTCCGGCAGAATTCCAATATATGAACCGGGTCTCAGAGAATTACTCATTGAACATCAGGCAAACATAAATTTCTCCAACAGCTATGACGATCTCAAAGAGGTTGATGCGGCATTCATATGTGTTCCGACACCAAACCGGAACGGCAGGATAGATATCTCATACGTGATGGATGCAGCCCTTTCCATCAGCAAAGTAAATAAGTCATGTGTTATAATTGTAAAGAGCACGGTTGTTCCCGGTACTGCAAAAAAGGCCCGGGAAGAAACAGGTATGCAGGTGGTTTCAAATCCGGAATTTACCCGGGAAGGCACTGCAATACATGACACAGAGGCTCCTGACCGTGTTGTTATAGGTGGAAATGATGAAACTTCGTGTTCCTTGGTGAATTCCATTTGGGCATTTACTGGTGCTCCAGTAGTAATGACTACAAATGAGAACGCTGAGTTGATCAAGTATGCAAGCAATTCATTCCTGGCAACAAAGATTTCATTTATCAATGAATTTGCAAACCTGTGTGAGAAAATTCCGGGAGCAGATGTAGAAGTAGTGGCTAAGGGCATGGGCCTAGACAAGAGAATTGGGGAAAAATTCCTGAAGGCAGGTGTTGGTTATGGTGGATCCTGTTTTCCAAAGGATACACTGGCAATAGCTGCCTTTGCCCGTTCCATGGGGTCGGAGCTTAGAATAGTGGAGGCTGCTTCCAGTGTCAACGACCACAGGATAGAGCACGCTATGGCTTTTATTGAGAGCAGTTCACTTCGCGGCATTGGGGATGAGACTGTTGGCATCCTTGGCGTTGCTTTCAAGGACAGCACTGACGATATCAGGGAATCCCAGTCGCTAAAGCTCATTGAGTCGCTACTTCCAAAGGTAAAAGCAATCAATGTTTTCGACCCTGTTTTTTCAGGTCACATTGAAGGCACTGTCAGATGCGGGTCAGTGGAGGAGTGTGTATCAGGTTCCGATATTGTCGTTGTAGCTACTGAATGGCCGCAGTTTGTCGAGCTTCCCGAGGATGCGAAGCATAAGACAGTTATAGACCTAAGAAGGATACTTAACCCACTTGTTTTTGAAAGGTTCATGGCGATAGGATATGGCAACAGGTAAAGTCAGGAAGGCCGTTATTCCAGCTGCCGGGCTCGGGACCCGCTTCTATCCCCTTACTAGGGCACAGCCCAAGGAAATGCTCCCTGTTCTGGACAAGCCAATTATCCATTATGTAGTTGAGGAAGCAGTTAATTCTGGTCTCGACGAGATCCTTATAGTGGTCGGTGCCGGAAAGGATTCTATCATCAATTACTTCGACTCCAACACCATGGATGGGAAGTTCGCCAATCATGGTTTTGAGGAGCTGCCGGACATATATTTCGTCAGGCAGAAGAAGCAGCTGGGCCTGGCCGATTCCATAAAGTATGCAGAAAAATTTGTGGATGGAGAACCATTTGTGGTTTTGCTCGGAGATACAATATACCGATCAAATACGGATAAAACGGTACTGTCCCAAATCAGAAGTACGTTTGATAAATGGGGAAGCCCAACCATAGCCATAGAGAAAGTTCCCAGAAACAAAATAGGGGACTACGGTATTGTTTCAGGTACTCAGCTGGATACAGTTTCATGGGAAATAACATCCCTTGTGGAAAAGCCTAGGCCTGAAGAAGCTCCCAGCGACATGGGTATCACTGGCACCTATATTCTTACGGAAAGCATCTTCCCCGCGATTAGGAAACTAAAGCCAGGTAAGAACGGAGAATATCAGCTTACTGATGCACTCTCCATTATATCGAACGAGGAAAGGCTTGTTGGGTCACTGTTTTCAGGAACCAGATACGATATTGGCACAAAGGAACTGTGGGTGAGGGCATTCTTTGAATTTGCAAAGGATGATGAAAGATTTAGGCACCTGATTTCATAGCCTTCTACATAAAGGAAACGCACGATAAAATCCCTTAAGATAATGGAAACTGCATCTATAATTAAACATAGACGCATAAAAACGACAGTTTTCACGAAGGTTCATGGTGCCTTTGGATAAAAATGGAACTTGGACGCGTAAAGGATTGTGTTCCATATGTCACGGGGACCCCTCAAATGGCGTAAAAATTGAAGATTATTTTTAACAAACTGCTAAATATATAATATGTATAACACGCATAATATTATGAATAAGAAATTTCTCGTAATGGTAACAATGTTTGCTGCTCTGCTGCTGCCTGCTGTGGCTACAGCCGCTGTAGTCGTGAATAACAGCATCTCGCTTAATGTGTCCGATAACAATGTCAACCAGGTTTACATGGAGACTGGGCCGGGATATTCGTCGGCACATAGTGCTGGATATATAACAATGTCGGGCAACAACCAGAAATACACCAACGCAACCATCAATCTCAACGGCATCAAAGGGTCCGGTTATGCTGTCATTTCAAACGCCGTCGAAATCTACAGTGCTGTGCCCAGCGGTACGGTACATGTTTGGCTGAATTTAACATCATCCATTTCCGGTGTTTCAATATTTGAGAGCCACTCTCCCGCCACCTTTACAGGTTCGTCTCTGTCAGGTGCAACACAGATATTAAGCGGAACAAACTCATTTGAATTCAACGTTGAATCTACACCGGGTGTTGTTGCATTTTTGAGTTTTGAGGTTACAGGTTTGATGACTTCATCGGGTTCCCTGTCCCTACAGTACAGTATAGCCTGAAAATCGTTTTTTACCCACTTTTCCACTTATTTTTAGGGCATACTTTTCGCTTAACATTCCCATTCAGCTATGCGTACTTATTTATAAATTGAATCTAATATGTTAGAAGAATCCCCTGTGGATTATCCCACTATCGTGCTGATAGCCTGTCAGCAGGGCGGCACACAGCGGGGGGCTGGATAGTCCTTTTCAATTCATGTCTCCTGTGCTATGTGCCGTTCTTCCATAATCTTAGCCCATGGGTAATTAATATCTAAGATTTCTTCCAATGAGATTTAGGAATCTTCCTGCCACGACATTCTGTTCCACATGATCCATAAGCGAATTCCTGTATTGTGACAGAACGGTCCTGTCAATTTCCATTAAAGAATCTATGCCGTGGTGTAGATCTGAAACCTTATGAACGTAATTTACCAATCCATCCGGGGGACGGAGATCTCCAAGGGCATATCTTGAAAAGGATATCACCGGGGTAGCTGATAAGAGCGATTTTATACCGCTCAAGCTGCAAAGATCGCTTCTGTTTGGCAATACAGTAATTCTCGCCTCCTTAAGGGCAGTTGAAATCTCCAATTCGTTTGCCATCCTGATATATGAAACATTTCCTGATGTCTCGAGATCAGTGATGGAAGCCGGTATATTTTCACCAAAAGCCGTAACATGGTATCCTGCCTCAACCAGTTCCAAGACAGAATCATATGCGATAGAAGCGTCTGAGAGGCAGTTTCCCGAAAAAAGTGCTATCCCACCATTCAATTTGCCTGCAGTTTTGGCATAGAAATGACTCTGTAGAACAGGCATGAACAGACCTTTACTCATGGTTCTGAAGAAGATCCAGTTCAAAGCTTCGATAATTGTATTTGCAGACACTACAACAGACGCATCATGAAGCAGGGATGTATGCCATGAAGTTGTATCTGTCCAGTTAAGGCTTTGCTGCTTCAATCCATTGGTGTTGCCATTATTGCCAGGAGTGAAGAACGATTGCCACCCACCAAGTGTCATCGCATGAATGATACTTGGGATTCCAAGTTGCCTTTTAAGGCCAGATACTACTGACATTGCTGAATCGGAATCCGTTGAAACTACGAAGTCAATTCTCTGCTGCCTGAAGAATTCCTTAGGCGAAATATCGCTTGAAGCAACGGCCTCTCTTTTTCCCAGCAGTATCTCCAAGTCACTTGATTTTAGATTCCGGTTTTTGGGGAGATACAGGCTACACCGGACACCAAAACCTTCAAGGGCGGAAATCAGGGAGAGCATTGATTCATTCGCCTCATAATTGTTATCTCCATAATCTAGTACAAAACCTATTCTCGTCATGAAAACCTAATTCGTTCTTTGGATTGTTACTGTATTATAAAAAAGTAGCTTTATAAAAAGTGCATATTCCAGTTTTCTAAAAAAATATGTTTTAACTATCCTATTTGGTTCTCGGCTTAAATTATCAAAGACCGAATTCTTACGGTTTTTGAATGTATATTTCTGGTATGGATACTGAACCATTATGTCTGTTATCTGGACATACTATGGTAGTGATACATATGCCGTTGATTTGGCCATCACCAGGAATCCTAAGTGCCAATAACACAACTTATTTTGTTGTTCCAAACCAAATCAACTAACTCAGTTTCTCATATGTTTAGGCAGGCTATCATCATCAATCCTATCATTCACGGCAAACTCATGGTGAAAAAGTATTCTCTATCAATGAACAAAAGGATCAGGAATGGAAATTATTTCGTCGAATACCTCCCCCCTCATGAGTTGTTTTGGAGGAGTTCCCTTCGAAGTAATCAACTTGCGTATCTGGGTTCCACTGAAATGTTCCTGCTCTGAAACAGGATGATTACATTCTCTGTCCGTGACAAGCTGTTCACACTTCCTGCAGTAAAATGTCTCCTGAAATGGTATGACTTCTATCCCAAGATCCTGGAAATTACTCAGGTTGTTCTGCGCATCATAAGGCCCATAGAAATTTCCTACACCAGCATGGTCCCTTCCCACAATGAAATGCGAACACCCATAATTCTTCCTCATTATGGCATGCATTACAGCCTCCCTGGGACCAGCATACATCATTTCATAGTGAAGAGGAGTCATAATTACCCTTTCCAGTGGATAATATGCCTTTATGAGTGCCTCATAAGCTCTCAGAATGGCTTCATCAGTGTAATCTCCACTCTTCTTCCTTCCTATCACAGGATTGATGAACAATCCATCCGTGCCTCTCAATGCAAGCCTCTGAATTTCCTCATGTCCCCTGTGTGGAACATTTCTGGTCTGGAATGCAGATACCGATTTCCATCCCTTCTCCTTGAATATCCTTCTTGTATCTGATGGAAATTTTGTGAGTTCCCTGAATGGTATGTTAACATTGGCAGCCACACTAATATTCCCAGCAATGGCTTTATTTCCCAGACTCATGACTTTCAATACACCAGGATGTTCATCAGACAAAGTTCCAAACACGCCCTTGCCTATCCGGTCTTTTTCAAGAGGATATATCTCAGAAATGTTCAGTTCGGCTATCAATTCACCTTTGTGTTTAAGTAAAATAGTATCTCCTTCTTTTGTTCCCAAAATAGAAGAATCATCCAACGAAAGAAGCAAAGGAATACTCCATGGAAGGCCATTATCAAGTCTTTGATCGGAAAGTATGCTGTCAAGTTCCGATGAACCATGAAAACCCGTCATGGGGCTTAGTATCCCATTCTTCATGTCCATTATTGTGACAGCGGTCTCGTAAGAGATCTCAAATGCCCCTTCAAAATCCTTCGAGGTATATTTGCCCACCTCAAGATCAGATATACCTGTGAGTTTACCGCCATGCGGTTCCGGCAACATTTCATGCCACCTCCCCTGGTGAAAACTCAGGATTAGTGTTTCCATCACCGGTCTCAGCAATATGCAGGCCACATTCCTTCACATCGGATTCCCACCACCATCTTCCAGCTCTCTCATCTTCACCTGGACTGATTGCCCTTGTGCATGGTTCGCATCCAATGCTGGGGTAACCCTGATCATGAAGCCTGTTGTATTCTATCCTGTTATCATGGATGTAATTCCATACATCATCAGTATTCCAATCAATAAGCGGATTGTACTTTACAACATTCCTGGATTCATCCTTCTCCATTCTCTTCATGCTCTGCCTGAATTCACTTTGGGAACCCCTGATTCCAGTAATCCATGCTTTCTTGTCCTTCAGGATACGCCCAAGTGGCTCCACCTTCCGTATTCCACAGCAGAGTTTTCTGTTCTCTTTGGATCGGTAGAAAAGATTCATGCCTTTCTCCCTTACCATGTCCTCTACAGACACTCTTTCCGGGAAGTAAGTGTACAGAACAAGGCCATATCTCTGGGTAGAATTGTCCATCAGTTCATAAGTGGATTGTGGAAGTCTTCCCGTATCAATGGTGGAAATCTGAATATCTAGGTTTAATGATGATATCATGTGGGTGATGACCATGTCCTCAGCCCCGAAACTGCTTGTAAAGACTGCATCAGCCCCATATGTCTCACTGGCATCCTTGAGAGTCTTTTCAGCCATCCTTATTTTACCAGTATTGTGAGTTTTCTCACCAGTCATAAAATTTCAAGCTTTACGGACTATATTATGAAGACTTTTCAGGTGGTTTTGTACAACTATGGGTCAAATTTTCCCATAGATTGAGGGTTTAAATATTCCTATTTGTTAAGAATCACATATATGCCTGATAAATTTCTAGAGGACTATCTCGGTAGAGACAGTGAAAATAAGAAATCCGGTTCCACAATGGTTATAGACAGATTTTCAGCTGTGCCCTGGGAAGTTATTCCGGATCTGTCAGATTACATTTCGTATGTAAAGATTGGCTGGACCCTATCCATGCTCCTCAGTGAGAATACTCTTTCTGAGAGGATCAGGAGATACCGGAGTTCAGGCATATCAGTTTCCCACGGCGGCACACTCCTGGAAATGGCTGTGCATAAGGGCAGGGCACATGAAACTCTGGAAAGACTCAAGGATGTGGGATACAATTCCATAGAAATCAGTGAAGGTGTTATTGACATGCCCGATAGAATAAAACACATGATAGCTGAATTTGCACATAGCAGTGGAATGCACCTTAATGTGGAAGTAGGCAAGAAGAATCCACGAAATCAGCTAAGCCTGGATGAGACCATTGAAAAAATCAATGAATCAATGG
>JAJZZZ010000072.1 GCA_021797265.1 Thermoplasmata archaeon | reverse complement strand
ACATAAGATCCAACGGGGGGTACTACAGCTATGTGGCAAAATTCATGGGAAAAGGCCTGGGCATGTTCACTGCATCCGTTTATTTTTTCTACAGCATTCTTGCAATTCCGTCGGTGGTTCTCTTCCTAGTTTACTTCACCGGTTACGTATTTCCCGATAGCCTCAAGGCTGGCCTGTATGGTGAAATATTTCTGTCTGTGATCTTTGTTTCAGCCATAATCGCGGTATCCATGAGTGGCCTCAGGCTGACAATGAGGTTTATAATGATTCTGTCCGGGCTGGAAATACTTGTTGTAATGGTATTCACAGCGTATGTGACCTGGTTCTTCAAATCCCCTTCCATTGCATATGCTCCAGCTTCCAGTGTCGTTGGGGCCCTTCCCTTCGGGATTCTGGCTTTTGCCGGCATTGGCTCATCAATATTTCTTTCAGAGAACACAATGTCATGGAGAAGAACAGTTAACAGATCAATTCTTTACTCTTTCCTGACGCTGGCCTTTCTGATGGCTATTCCGGCTGCCGTCATATCTTACAGGATGGGAACTGCTGTGGAAATTGGTTATGCCGCTGATCCATTCAGCATTTTCGAAAGCTTTGGCACGGCAGGCCACATATTGGGCATGATCATGATGATTATTGCAATGGCCAGTGCATTCAATCTTGCACTGGGATACCTCAATGCTTTCCGGCATGCTGTATCAAGAATGGTATCAGATCATGTTATAATGAACCCCGGGTCAATTTTCAGCAGGAACCTCTGGATAACTGTTCTGGTGATTACCCTTCCACTGGTGATGATTTTAGAGTCCAGTGTGGGCAGCTACACAGGCTTCGTGATTGTTACAGGAATTGTGGGCCTTGCATTTCTGCTTGTGCATGCTGTTACAAATTCTGCCCTGGTAAGGCTTTTCGGAAGTACACGCGACTACTGGCGTGCCTTGATCCCCATTGTCTCAACACTGACGTTTGTTTTCATAATCATACAGGAGACCATATCAGGAGGTATCGTCAGGTATTCTGCATATGCCGTAATTTGTATAGTGCTGTTCTCTGTGATTGCAGTTGTCATAAAGAAACACATCTTTGTCTTATCATACAGGAAGATGGATTTTTCCGACATTTCCATAGAATTCAGCGATGAAACTTCGGATTCCTGAGGGCTGATGGCTCATTGATGTTTACACAGAAATCCACCGGGACTTCTATGGATGAATAGGATTCCTGACAGTTGCCGGGAGGCGATCTGAAAAGGCTGATTCCAACATATTCTCCCATCTGGAGAACTGTAGTAACCCTGTCTTCCATTGAAAGGGCATAAATTATGGCTTCAGTAAGTGCTTCAACGCTGTGCACATATAAATCAGCGGGGAGGACCAGCACAGGATACCTCTTCACGGTGCCAAGACATTCCACAAGATCCTGCGGATATCCTCTTCCGGATGACGTGTATTTTTTTATGCCATTGAGATCGCAATAACTGCAAGTCTCGGGAGTGTTGTGGCTGCAGCACACCATGAGATCAGTTGTCATTGACAGTCCGAAAGTAATGATTCTCTGGATCAGCGGTACCTCATCCACCCTGATCAGTGCCTTTTCCGGATTGCCCATTCTGGTCCCAAGCCCTCCTGCCATTATGACGGCGGTTCCGCAAACAGGGTCAGATGACATGTTCATTCTTATTCAGCATAATGCTTATCTATTTCTTTTTAATGAGGAGAGCAGTCAGTTCCGGGGAGCTTTAAAAAGCTGAGAGGACCGTTTGGTCGACCCTTAGAACCTGATCCAGGTAATGCTGGCGGAGGGAAAGAAATGAGATTCGATATTCGATTTGGAAGTACTGGAAAGTCATTGGGATATTTTGCTGCAGGGGGCTCGTTTTGATGGCTATTAATCACAGCCACAGGTCCCTTATCCTTTCAACAACGGCAAGCTTCTTCATGTGGGGTATTATAGGAACAATAGCCCCACTTTCACTGTCGTTTCCGTTCCTTGTATCCGTGCCCAGACTTGTCAGCACTGAAATTCTTTCGGTGGGCCCCATATTCATAATGATTGGTAATGTCCTGATGGGCGTTGTTGCTGACCGTATTGGCAGGAAAAAAGTTTTCATCGTGACAATGATCAGCTATGGCCTGGGTGTTATACTTATCACCATAGCATTCAGTGTTCCTCTGTTGATTCTTGGACTGGTACTGTCTGAGTTTGGAGTTGGAGGGGAAGAGCCCACTGGCCTTGCCATAATTGCTGAAGATTTTCCTGCTGAATCAAGATCGAAGTTCCTGACGCTGGTGGCAAATTTCGACAACATAGGCAGTGCATTCATCGCTGGCATCTTTATCGTGGAATCCACCCTGGCAATATACCTTCATCCCTACCTCACAAGCCTGTTTGGTTCACTTTCCTCAGAGGGTGACCTGACCTTCCGTTTCATTCTTCTGGTCTCTGCTGCCGTCCTCATAGTAATCATGGTGTATTCAAGGATCACAATGCCTGAATCATACCGGTGGCTGCAGTCCAAGGGGAAGAACAAGGAGGCAGCGCATGAAAAGTCCAGGCTGGGCATCAATGAATCTGAAGTCAGCGTCCCAATGGTCCCATTCAGGATCACGCTGCCCATTCTTATGGCCATGGGGATATCGCAGTACCTTACATTCGGGCTTATGGCATACATAGTTGGGCCATATGAGTTCCCATCCGAAACTCCCACGCTTACATTTGTTGCAATGGTTGGTGCCTCTGCAGCGGGTTTCCTTGCAATGTACCTCATAAACAGGGAGCGCAGGATTTACACACTTGCGTCCTTCCTGGGAGGAACCATTACTATTGCCATTATACTTGGCCTTGCATCACATCTTTCTTCAATGGTCGTGTTTCTCCCTCTGCTGTTCCTCAACATGATGTTCAGCGAGTTTGCATGGGCGTCACGAACAACACTGGAACCAGAACTTGTTCCAACCAGGATAAGGTCGAGTGCAATCGGTATTATACGGCTCGCCCCTATGGTTGGATATACAGTTTCGGTGTATCTTACAGCATCTCTGAATCTCTCGCAGTTCCTGTACTATAATCTGGGACTGTGGCTTCTGGGTATGGGATCTGCGGTAGCCTGGTTCCTGCTTGGGTACGAGACAAGAAATGTAAACATAGACTACGGGGCGTGAGGTCAGGCAAGAGTAACCAGATGAAAGATGACATACGGTAGCATGGCGGAGATCACCAGGAAGAGGACTCTGGCGATCTCTCCGGAAAAACCCAGAATGTCACCATTTATTCCCCCAAATGATCGGTCAAGCCTTCCAATTATGAATATGTATGAAACAAGAGCCAGGGCGGATCCAATCAGGAAGATCCATGACGTGAACAGGGAAATTATTGCAAGAATCAGAATATTAACATATATGGCCTGATTTTGCGATGCCATTATTTTCTGAAAATTCACAAACAGCCCCTCCTGGAACAGTGGCTTCCCAATCCTGAGACCAAGCATATAACTCGTCTTGGAAAGCACCTCTGAAATTATTATCACTGCAGCACCAGTGTTCCGGTTGAACGTTGTCAGGACTGCAAATAAAAGAAGATATACGATAAAAGCTGACCCAAATCCGCCAGCTCCAAGGAAGTGATCCTTAAGTATCTCCTTTCTGCGTTCACTGCTTCCCCTGAACATCAAAGCATCCCCGGTGTCCAGTACACCGTCCAGGTGGTTGAATCCGGACATTACAAGAATTGCTGCAACTGCTCCGGCCGATGCCAGAGGAGGGCCACTTGTGGTGAAAAGTATGAAGTATACTGCTGAAGCCACAGCTCCATTGATAAGAGCAGGGACAAAGAACCACAGTGCCATGCTTTCACCAAATCTCTGGCATCTGGCGGGAAAGATGCTGAAGAAAGATATGGTGCATAGAATGCCGGCTGAGGTATCTCCCTTACTCACAGTTATGTATCAGCTTCTGAATCTAAATATTTGTCATGATACATTCTGAAAACAAGATTAGGGGAAAGAAGTGTGGCATTATTCTGTTATTTGCGGGCCCGTGGAAGGATTGAGAGTTTGCAGTGCCTTACGATCTGCAGTATGCAGGGAAATCGTCTCTCTCTCATACCGCAGGGTAATGGCAAATGCTTCTTTCAGGGTTAAAACCATGCAACAGGATCAGGTAACGGCCCATGAGCACCATAAAAAACATGAACAGATTCTGCCTGTTGGGATAAAGGCTGGCTTCATCCAGGTAGGGGCTTGCGGATAATGCAGCGAGACAACCGGGTATATCTGTGCGTGGTGTATTCAAGTCTTCTGCAAGATGGAGGAGGCTTTGGTGATTAATGAATGGCAGGGCAAATTCAATGAAGAAAAAGGAAGCACATGGCGGCAACATCTGGTCAGCGGCCAGGCGGCTGGGAGTGACAGCTGGGGAACTTCTGGATTTCAGCTCAAACCTCAATGACTTTCCGGTTTCCTATCCTGAGGGCATATTGGGGAACATTGGACTCCTGCGGCCATACCCTGACCCTGATCACAGAATCTACCTGGAGAACCTTGCTGCATATCTGGGCGTTTCGTCTGATAATATCCTGCTTGGGCCAGGCCTTACCCATATAATATACAAATTCTTCCAGGCCAGCCGATCCCATGGCGCCCTGATAATAGACCCATCGTTCTCTGAGTACGAAGCTGCGTGCTCTGCATACTCTATTCCCGTATATCATGCAGGCAGTATTCAGGATATTCTCGAAGCGCATTCAGGAAGAAATTACGATATTGTGGTTCTGGCAAGCCCTTCAAATCCAGTGGGCAATGTAATCACATGGCCAGATATGCAGGAGATTCTTTCGGCAGCTGAAAGAAGTAATTTTACAGTCTTTTTAGACGAGGCATTTGCAGATTTTGCCTCTGATTATGACAGAGCCAGGGCGTGCAGGGAGGCCACAGAGAATCCGAATCTTGTTGTGGGACGTTCATTGACGAAACTCTTTGGGCTCGCATCTCTCAGGCTTGGATTTATGGTCTGCAGCAGAGAGAACATAGACCGAATTTCAGGTATAATGGAACCCTGGTCTGTTGGGCAGGACGCACTTGAATTCGTAAGGGCCATGAACTACGGGCAGTTTTCCCGCCTGCCGGAAATAACGGCTAAAGAAAGGGTCTGGATGGCATCTGTCCTTTCCAGCCTTGGCTTTTATACCACAGGAGATCCGCGGGCAAATTACTTTGTTGTAAGGATCCCGGATGACGTTGACGTTCGGAAGCTTGAATCGTTTCTCAACGCAAGGAAAATTCTTGTCAAGATGATAAATGATGTGGGTGGAAGAGGAAAATTCTGCCGGATAGCTGTGAAAAGGCATGAATACAACGTGATTCTTGTAGAATCGTTCAGAAGTTTCCTGAAGTCCCATGGAGAGCAGGATGAATGATGCAAACCTTTACGGTTTTACGCTTGCCATTTCCGTCCTGCTTGCCGCGCTGGCAGTGGACAGGGTAGCCGGCGAATACCCTGCCCCTCTGCATCCGGTAGTCTGGATTGGCACAACCATAGGAAAGCTGGACTCGGTTTACAGGAAAATAGGTGGATTCCTGGGAGGGCTACTTTTTGTTGCCACCGTGGAGGCAGCATTCATAATCCCCCTATATGTAGCCATTTACTATCTGACACCTTTCGTATTGATTCAGGCAATCCTGATGATATTCTTTCTTAAGGCAGCATTCTCCATCAGGGGCATGAATGACCATGTAAGGCCCATAATCTCTGCCCTGGAATCAGGAGATATGGAATCTGCCAGAAAACACCTCTCAATGGTGGTTCGGAGAGATACATCAGGAATGGAACCAGGATTCATATGCTCCGCCGCAATTGAAACCGTCTCGGAAGGATTTGTTGATGGCGTACTGTCCCCACTATTCTACTTTTCAATTTTTGGGCTTGCAGGAGCTCTATTCTTCAGGATAGCAAACACATTTGACTCAAATATTGCCTACAAGGATGCAAGAAACTTTGCCTTCGGAAAGTTCGCTGCAATTGTTGACACCATTCTGAACTACATTCCCGCCAGGTTGAGTGCACTTATTATATATTCCGTGGCATCAGCAAAGCGAATCAGGCCGGCGTCCTATGATATGATGCCAGCAGCCGCGATCCCCGACAGTACCAATGCAGGCTGGTCAATAGGTGCAATGTCAAACTGCCTTGGGGTAAGGCTGGAGAAGAAGGGCGAGTATGTATTCAACCCTGATTTCAGGAATCCCGGTGTAAATGATGTGAAGCAGGCGCTGTCAATTTTCAATTTTGCCTCATATTTATCGGTCCTGATTCTACTGGTGCCATTGATGATATTCATTTATACGGTCTTATGATTTCAGCCCATGCAGACAAATCAGGAACGGAAAATTTTTCTTCTTCTGGCTGGCAGTACTTTGGTTTCAAAGATACCGGGCATAACGGCAGCCGGTGCTACCCCAGAACTCTCATTTTCAACCCCTGCGGTGGATGCGGAAATCCTTACTGATGGCAGACCTCTGAGCATGAATAGCCCACCCATGACACCGGACGGCATCCCGACGCCATCAATCATAACCCGGGCCTGCCTGAATATTGCATCACTCTGGCCTCTGGTAATAAATGCAGGAATGGCCCAGAAACCAGGATCAGTGTTTCTGGAAACAGGGCTTGGGCCGGCAGGAAATCCAGTGAATGGCGACGCTCTGCCGGAACTGGACAGGGCTATCAAAACAGGCAAAGAGATTGGAAAATTCCTGTCCAGAACCTTCAGTGACCTGTACATAGCGGAATCCGTCCCAGGTGGCACCACAACGGCATACCTTGTTCTCAAGGCGATGGGCTACAGTGTTGAAACAAGCAGCAGCCTCAAGATGGGCTCTGATGCCATCAAGGAGGACCTGTGGCACACCCTGACGTCAGGGAAGGAGAACAGAAAGATGAATCCACTTGATGCGGTGAAAAGATATGGGGATTATATGATGGCATTAGCACTGGGGCTGAGCAGGGGAGCATCAGAGAGCAGGCTCCATTACTGTGGGGGCACGCAGATGGCCACGGTTTTCGAACTTGACAGAACCATAAATAATCCCACTGGAGGCAGGGATGTTATCACAACCGGCTGGGTAATTGATCACAAACCGGATACCATGAAGAAGCTTGTCCGGGACCAAAATCTAGTGAGAACCGATATTTCATTCCACGATTCTCCATTTGAGGGACTCCGTAAATATGACGAAGGACACGTGAGGGAGGGAGCAGGCATGGGTGGATCATATTATCTGGCATCGGCCGTCAGTGGCAGAAAGGAAATAATGGAAGAGATCAACAGTGTCTACGGGGAGCTTGCGCAAATCAGATAGGATATGCGCTTACCCAAGTGACTGTCTGTAGATCTTCAACGCATTTGGAAAAGGTAATCATTTCCATGGAAACATTTTATAATTGATTACCAATTGCAATGAGCCGGACTTGGCCGGGAAGCCAGACACTTCCTGTTACCCGAAGCCTACATGCGGGGGCGACAGCCGGGAAAGG
>JAJZZZ010000071.1 GCA_021797265.1 Thermoplasmata archaeon | reverse complement strand
TAATACATTAAGTTAACACTAAGCCGAAAAATTCACAAAATACCTGCAGTGATAAAAAAACGCACATCGTAAAATGGCAAAGAAACAACCACAGTATTACCCAATTGAGACGAGGGCCGGGACCGGGAATTGAACCCGGGTCCGGGGATCCACAGTCCCCAAGGATGCCCACTACCCCACCCCGGCCATCCGAACCCTATGACTTATGGCTTAATTATTATTTTCCTGCCGTCATTCAGTGAAATAAGTCTCTTTTTAGAATTATCTTTCTAACTTAACGCAGAAAAGAGTTGATTCAATTTCTTCAAAATCATGCCTGTGATGCTGATAAATTCTCGGGACTCTGATCATCATATCTGAAATGCGGAATATCTCCCCCCTGGATCTGTAAAAGTTTTCCACAAATGTTCTGGATTTTTTATTGTGAATTGAATATATGTATTTGGATAACTGGACTGCCCTCTCCATAAAGGGGAAGTCCGCACCTTTCTTTACCGAACCAAAAGGAGGGTTCATTATTACGGTATCCACCTTCTCATGAAAATCATTAACGCTGGCATTTATTACTGAGACCTCCATTCCATTTGTGTTTTCCCTCAGTATCTCAACCACAGATGGATCCAGTTCCACAGAATATACCTTCTCTGCACCAAGCAGGGCGCATCCTACTGAAAATATTCCATTGCCAGCCCCAAAATCTGCTATTGTCTTTCCCTCTATGTTACCGTCCATAAAAGCAAGGTTAAGGATCGAGGATGCCGTATGAGCATCAGTTGGGTACTGTTCCAGAATGTTTGAAAAAGTATTCTGTGACGCAAGCTTCTGAAGTGTGATTTCGAGATTCCTCTGATTCAGCAGCGGCATTTACTGTTCTGGGGTGCCAACAGCCAGATCCACAACCTGCCTGGCCTTCTTCGCAGACTCCTCAACAGAGTCCCCTCTTTTCTGGAAAATCTTCTCAATTTTCCTTACCGCTCTCTGTCTCCTCCAGGTCCCTTTTTCATGAGCAGCCAGAACAATGTATTCAGCAATTTCCCTGTCAACGGAAATTCCAAATCTTTCCCGTATCTTTATCTGCCATACAGGAACAAGAACAGACGGCAATTCCCTGAGGTTTGAATGGTTTCGCTGTTCCTCTATGACCCTGTTAAGATTTAAGTGCCCATTTTTCCTCACAGAGGATTTCGACATTGTGCTGTCATTATGTTATTGCACTTAAAATTTTCTTACCGGAAATAATTCCTCCTTAGCGAAATGAGAATTGAAATAAATTTGATAAAAAAATCAGGAAATGTGGCACAAACCTGATATTATGACAGCAGGGTGAATATGAGTGCCTTTGATGTGTGTAGCCTGTTCTCTGCCTCCTGAAATACCACACTATGAATTCCATCGATAACCCCTGCAGATACTTCCAGGCCCCTGTGGGCTGGCAGGCAGTGCAGGAATATGTGGTTTCTGTCAGCATGTTCCATAATGGATTCATTCACCTGATATCTGGAGAAGAGTTTTTCCTTTGCCTCCCTCTCCTTTTCTTCACCCATTGATACCCACACGTCTGTGTAAACGACGTTTGCATTCTCGACCGCCTTGACCGGATCATGTTCTATTTCCAGCCTGGCCTTTGTTGATTTTGCTATTTCCTGTGCCTTCTGCCATATTTTACTGTCAGGTTCGTGCCCTGCTGGACATCCTATAGTGAAATCCGAACCGCTTATTGCAGAGGAGAGGGCAAGGGAGTTTGCAACGTTATTCCCGTCACCAACATAAGTCACCTTGAGTCCTCCTGTTCTTCCGAATATCTCCTTTATTGTCATGAAATCTGCAAGCATCTGCACAGGATGTTCCCTGTCGTCTAAGGCATTTATAACAGGTACCTTTGCATTTTTTGCAAGAGAAGCCACACTCTCATGGCTGAAAGCCCTGTAGGAGATAATGTCCAGGAAACCAGATAGGACTCGCCCCGTATCCTCTATTGTCTCCCCGCGGCCAATCTGCATGTCGTTGGGATTCAGGTATATAGCATGACCACCCATCTGTTCCATGGCAGTCTCAAGAGAAATCCTTGTTCTTGTGCTCGGCTTTTCGAATATCATACCGAGCATTCTGTTATGCATCTCTGGGAAAACAGTGTATCTCTGCTTCTTCATTCTTATGGAGAGATCGATTATGTCCTCAAAATCTGAGGACATATCAGTTACAGAGAGAATATCCCTCTTCATGCAGATCACTTCAGAAGTCCGGGGACATCGGTTGGATAGTCGGCGACCTTGACTCCCGCCTCATTGAAAGCCTTTATCTTTGACTCCGCTGTTCCTACCCCTTTCTCAATGATTGCACCGGCATGGCCCATCCTCTTTCCTGGAGGGGCGCTTCTTCCAGTGATGTAGGCAACAACCTTCTTTGTTATGTGCTCTTTGATATATTTTGCTGCAAGCTCCTCGTTGTTTCCCCCTATCTCGCCAACCAGGACAATCTTCTTTGTCTTTGGATCTGCCTCGTAGAGTTTCAAGACATCGATGTAATTCATCCCCACGACGGGATCTCCACCAAGTCCTATAACCGCGCTCTGGCCCATTCCGTTTCTTGTGAGTGATTCAACGATCTCGTATGTAAGGGTACCGCTCCTTGATGCTACAGCAACATCCCCTTCCTTGAATATCTGGTTTGGCATAATGCCTATCTTGCACTCAAATGGCACTGTGATACCTGGGCCATTCGGACCTATCACCGTGAGCCCTCTGTTCCTTGCTTCACTTATCAGTTCCATTGAGTCATGGAATGGTACATGCTCTGTAAGGATATAGATCAGCTTTATTCTCTGGTCTATTGCTTCAAAGGCAGCGTCCTTCACAAATGGCGCTGGAACAGATATCATGGTAGCGTCCGGTGAGAAACTCATGGCATCAGCCACTGAATCCACTATCGGAACGGTGTCCTGAAACTTTGTTCCGCTCTTTCCTGGAGATATGCCAGCCACTACCTTTGTTCCGAACTTCATCATCTGGCCGGCATGGAAAGAACCCTGATGCCCTGTTATTCCCTGAACTATTACCTTAGTATTCCTGTCAACAAGTACTCCCATTATGCACCACCTGCAACTTTTACTACCCTTTCAACTGCTTCCATCATGGTTGGATATGTTTCTATCTTATTCTCACTGAGGATCTTTCTTCCTTCATCCTCGTTAAAACCGCTGAGCCTGACAACTATAGGCTTCGAGATATTGAATCTCTTCTTTGCCTCAACAATACCTTTGGCAACAGTATCAGCCTTTGTAACGCCGCCAAATATGTTGATCAGTATAGCTTTCGGATCTGCCTTGAGAACGAGATCAAAAGCATTGGCGACTATTTCGACATTGTCCGTTCCACCAAGATCCAGAAAGTTCCTCGGCTTTCCGTTGTGAAGAGTCAGTGCGTCAAGTGTTGCCATTGTAAGGCCTGCCCCATTTGCGATGACACCGATTTTCCCATCAAGTTCAATAAAGGAATAGCCCTTAGCCTGAGCCTCAAGCTCCAGTGGTGTCTTCTCCGGGTCCGTGATGCTGAACTCCTTGTGCCTGTAAAGGGCATCATTGTCTATTATTACCTTTGCGTCAGCAGCAATGAGTTTGCCCTCCTTTGTCTCCACCAGAGGATTGATTTCAACAAGTTCGCAGTCCTCCTCGATGAATGTCCTGTACAGGGACTTGAGGATTGCTCTGAATTGAGAGGCTATTTCTGGCTTCAGGTTCATGAATTTTGAAGCTTCCCTGCCAATGTAATCAGAATACCCAATCAACGGATCAATAACACGAGTGAAAATCTCCTTCTGTGGGACCGATTCAATCTCCACGCCCCCGGATGCACTGGCTATAAGTATGGGTGCTCTGTGCTCTCTGCTGAGGGTTATGCTCACATAATACTCGTGCTGGATATTCAGCATCTCTTCAACGAGAACCTTCGTTACTGCAAGCCCTCTTACCTTTGATCCTATAAGTTCATTGACTGCAGACTTCAGTTCTTCTCCACTTTTTGCGAATTTAATGCCTCCTGATTTGCCCCTTCCTCCAAGGAGGATCTGGGATTTGACAACAACCGGTTTGCGGTATTCCTTAAGATCTGACTGTTTTTCCACGACATATCCTTCTGGTACAGGAAGTCCATTCTTCCTGAATATGTCCTTACCCATGTATTCGTAAAGATTCAAGATGTCACCGTACGGTTATTCCAATAAAATTATTAAATGTGTGCCAAGGGCTTTATTGAATGGCTATGCAGAACTACAAGGCATTGGATGAATTTAAAAATAGTATGGCTGGAGTGTTGAATATGAAAAAAAAGGAAATCAGTACTGTGGCATGCCGCCTGGCATTCCACCGCCCATTCCGCCTTCTCCGGGGCTTGGGCCTGATTTCTTGCTTGCTATTACATCGTCGATTCTCAGGATCATTGTTGAGACTTCGGCAGCGCTTTCAAGTGCATGCTTTTTGACTCTGAGCGGATCAAATACACCTGCTTTGGCCATATCCCCAACCTTGTTTTCTGAGAAATCTATTCCGTAAGTGACTTTTCCTTTTTCATGATCAGCCTTGAGCTGTATCAGAGTGTTTATTGGATCCATTCCTGCGTTCTCAGCCAGTGTTCTGGGTATGATTTCCAGTGCCTTTGCGAAGGCCTCTATGGCAAGCTGCTCTCTTCCTCCCACGGAATTTGCAAAATTGCGAACCTTCATGGCGAGTTCTGCTTCAATTGCTCCTCCACCTGGCAGGTATTTTCCATCCTCCTTTGTGAGAGCTACCACTCTGATTGCATCGTTAAGTGATCTCTCTATTTCTGAAACCACATGGTCAGTGCCGCCCCTTATGAGTATACTGACGGCCTTGGGGTTTGCACATCCAGTAACGAAGGTCATCCTGTCGTCGCTGATTTTCTTTTCCTCTACCTTCTCTGCTTTTCCAAGGGCTGCGGATGTGAGGTCGTCAAGATTCGTCACAATTTTGGCGCCTGTAGCTTTTGCAAGTTTTTCCATGTCGCTCTTCTTGACTCTCCTTACGGCATAGATGCCCTCCTTTGCAAGGTAGTGCTGAGCAATATCGTCGATACCTTTCTGGCAGAGGACAACATTTGCTCCGCTCTTCTTTACCTTCTCTACCATGTTTTTGAATGTGTCTGATTCCTGTGCAAGGAAGTCCTGTATCTTTGACGGGTCTGTAATCTGAACCTTTGCCTCGATCTCTGTCTTCTTTATCTCAAGAGCAGAATCTATGAGTGCAATCCTGGCATCCTTGACAGGTGAAGGCATCTTGGGATGGACTTTTTCCTTATCTATTACCAGGCCATTAATGAACTGCGTATCTGTAACGGAACCGCCATTCTTCTTGTCAACCTTTATGTTGGCTGTGTCCACAATAACCTTCCCGTTTCTCTCATCTGCAACTGCATTGACGGCCTTGACAACAAGATCGGAGAGGAAATCACTGGAAAGACTGGTATTCTTTCCGGAAAGGGCAGTCATGGATATTCTCTTGAGAGTCTTGTCGTCCTTTGCCTCAAGTGCAATCTGGTCAAGATGCTTCTTTGCCTCGTTGACTGCCATTCTGAAACCATTTGTGATAACAGTTGAGTGAACTCCCTGGTCAAGGAGTGTCTCTGCCTGCTTAAGGAGCTCCCCTGCAAGTATGACGGCAGATGTTGTGCCATCCCCAACAGCGGAATCCTGCGATTTAGCAACCTCAACAATCATTTTTGCCGTTGGATGGTCCACATCCATTTCCTTCAGGATGGTAGCTCCATCATTTGATACAATAATGTCTCCAATTGAGTCTACCAGCATCTTGTCCATTCCCTTTGGACCAAGAGTTGTCCTGATAGCGTCTGCAATTGTCTTGGCAGCCTCTATGTTGTTCTTCTGAGCATTCTTTCCCTGTTCTCTCTGTGTCCCTTCTTTAAGCACGAATATTGGCATCTGTCCTGATAACATACCTTAAGTTCACCTCAGGTTGACAGATAAATATGTTCTTCAATATAAACTTTATGAAACGGTATTTTATCAAGTGTGGTTAAAATAAGCCTCTGCGAAGAAGTGTCACTTTTCCATATTCCTTAGCTTCAGCTCTTTCTTCTGTTCAGATCTCAATCTTCCTAGCGCATAGTCGCTGGTGTCTACGAACCTGAATGCCCGAGAAACTGCAGGGGTCTTTTCCCTTACTCCATTGTAAATTGCTCTGGAAAGCTCCCTGAGATCGTAATGAGACTGGGGTGTTGATCTGAGCTCGCAGAAATGTATCAGTTCCCTTGCGTTGGTGACAATAGAAACAGGGTAGACAAATGCAAAAGGTATCACGTACTGAGCCACCTGATGCCCTGCTTTCTTTCTGATTCTGCCATATAGATCTGACGATGCCCCCATGAGGCTTTTGAATTTCTGAAGTGTTTCTGCATCAGATTTAAAGAATGGCGGCACTGTGTAGCCGTTATATGGGGTTAGAGGTGGTCTTGAAATTGACAGGAACCTGTGTCTCTGGACATCCCTGAAAGCTCCAAAATTAACAGCCACCTGAAGAAAATACTGGCAGGATTCATATGCCCTGGGAACTTTGTCCCTCCTTCCTTTGCGCCTTTCCGCATAGCTGTCAAGTATCGATTTTACCTCATCGTAGCCTTTCTGTTTCAACTGCTCCATGATGGAGGGGATATCTTCCCCTGTCTCCTGAAATCTCAGTATCGAAGCAATCCTGTATGCCGCTGAAGGCTCCTGATCCCAATCTATGAAGCTGCACAAAGGAAGGTTTTGTTTCAGCTCCATTGGATTTACCTTCCCCAATTCTGATTGCATGTACTCTATCTGCTTCTGACCGTAACGGTTAACCGCTGCGTTTATCAGCTCTGGAAATTCGTTACTCAGTTCATTATAAAGTGAATCGGCAACCCTCTGAGCTTCAGGGATTTTCATCGATTTAAGCCTCTGTATCAGATATATGAATGACCTACCATTCCCGCTTATTCCAAGATTGGTCCTGGTTGAAGCAGGCAGCAAAGCCCTCAGATCGTCCAGAGCCCTGGCACGAACAGCTGATTTGTAGGATTTCTCTGCGGTTTCTAATGCCTCTCCCTTAAGTTCCATGAAAGGAATTTCTGCCCCATCTGCATCGGGGAACAGGAGATCTTCCTTTGGCCATGACTTCATGAAGTATTCCTGGGCAGGAAGGAGGCATTTGTCATAAAATTCAAAAAGATCATTGCACAAGTTTCTGTATTCTTCCTCTAATTCCGCTGGAATGCCTATTGACTCTGGAGGGCAGAAAAGGTATGATCCTCCTGATTTTTTGTTGTATGCTACATAGCGGGAAGATTTTTCCAGATAGGAAAGCCCGATTCTCTGCTCTTCAATCAGTTTCGTAAGGATGTTTGAAATATTCTGAATGGAAACCTGAGCAGTGACAAGTTCTGCAACAGATTCATCCCCGTACTCCAGGAAAACGCGTCTGTAGAAATCCTCCCCTCGTTTCGAATCCTTTTCAAATTCCTTATGGTAAACATCCCTTATGTCTAAGTTTGAGGTC
>JAJZZZ010000070.1 GCA_021797265.1 Thermoplasmata archaeon | reverse complement strand
TCGTTCTCATTTCTATTGAGTGCATCCACTATTTCCCTGGATTTCTCGGATATTTCGGCCTCTATCGCCCTAAGTTTGGATAACTCCTCGTTTTCGATCTTGACTTCCGTCTCCTGGGATTTGATCTGGTTCTGAATTTCTGAGATATCAGATGTAGTTTCATGGTTCTTGGATTCAAGCTCCTGGATCCTCTCCTTAAGATGATCGATATCTGCATTTATCCTGCTAAGTTCCGAAGCGAATTCTGTTTCTTTTTCCCTTAAGGAAGAAATGGAGTCTTCCAGTGCAGTCTCCCTTTCCGCATATTTTGGAGATAGCTCCCT
Source organism: Thermoplasmata archaeon (assembly GCA_021797265.1). The sequence goes on along the minus strand of JAJZZZ010000070.1, from coordinate 7,277 downwards.
GATCTCCTCAAAAAGCCTGGCTTTTTCCTGATCAAGAGATTCATTCTTCTCCTGAAGTCCCTTGATTATATCCTCTATGTCCCTTATGCTTTCCTCTGAAATCTTCATATCTCTTGTTAACTGTGCAATATTGAGGTCAAACTGCTCCAGTTGTGCCTTACCTTCTTCGGAAATCTTTCTGTACTGCTGGAGTTCAGTCTGTCTGGAACCTTCGTCTCTTGATGATTCCCTGAGTTGATGCGAAACGGTTTCAAATTCTGACTCCAGTGTTCCAATTTCAGAATCAACCCCTTCAAGCTCAATGGAAAGTTCCCTCATGTCAGATGACAGTTTTCCCATCTTCTGTTCAACATCGGCTGCAGAGCGGCTTTTTTCTATATAGCCACCTGTAATTGCACCACTTGCTTCGAATATGTCCCCATCCATGGTTACAAGCCTGACACCAACCATGTACCTCCTGGCAGTTTTTACATCATGAACTATGACTGTGTCCTGGAATGCGTACCAGATAACTCCCTGGTATTTCTGGTCAAAGGATACTTTTTCGAAGACATATCCCCGGGATCCGTCTGACTGATGTACAGTAATAGCTTTTCCCCTGGGTCTCCCTGTAAGAACCTTGTTAATGGGAAGAAATGTCAGTTTTCCGGCCTTTTCGGCCTTGAGAAGGTTGAGGCATTCCTCTGCCACTGCATCATCCTCCACGACAACTGAATTGAGTCTTGAACCCGCAGAAGCCTCTATTGCAGAACGGTACTCATCATCAAATGATATCAGTTCCCGGATTGTTCCATGGATTCCACGTATGGAGTTGTGGTTCCTGGCATTCATTATAGTTGAAACGGCCCTGCTGACATTTCCAGTCCTAGTGTTTGAGGTAGCCTGAAGCTGTGCATGTTCCCTGCCCAGTCTGTTAAGATCCTGTTGAATCTGATCCTTTCTCTTCCTGAGATCATCAAGTCTGTTTTTCAGCTTGTAGTATCTGGCATTGAGATCTTCATAACTCCTCTTGTTTCCTCCAACTTCCCTCTCTATGTCCTTGAGCCTCCATAGGGCATCCCTGATGTTGAACTCAAGATCTTTTTTTCTTTCCTCAATGTTTCCAAGCTGTGAAATTAATTGTGATCTCTCAGTCGATTTTGCCTGTTTTGATTCCTGATGAACCGCTATTTCGTTGTTTAAATTCTTGATTTCCTGATCTTTTTCCCTTATCTTTTCCTGTCTTTCCAGGATCTGGGAATTGCTCTTGCTTGATCTTTCCTTGAGAATCCTGAGTTCGTTGGATTTTTCCTGGATTTCCTTCTTTATTCTTGAGAGAGTCTGGCCATTCTCGTTCCTGTTTGATTCCAGCCATTCTATCTTCTTTCCGGATTTCTTGATGTTATCGACGTTTTCTTCCAGTTCTTCCTTCAGTTCCTTTATACGATCCCTGGAATTTTCAAGGCTGACACCAATTTCTGCAATTCTGACTCTCTTGTTGTCAATCTGCAGCCTTATTTCATTTAACTGCGAATTTCCTGACACCTCCAGTTTATGTTGCAGCTGTGCTTCCAGTGATTTCTTCTCCTCAAATTCCTTTTCCAGCTGATAAATAGAATCCTTTATTGTTGTGATTTCTAGTTCCAGCTTTTCAAGATTATCGGTATATGAACGCTGTTCACGTCCGAGCCCTTCCATTTCAAGGCTTAACAGGGTTTTCCTGAGATCAGAAAGTCTCCCCGTGAGTTCAAGGTATCTCTCTGCACTTTTCTTTTCAACCTCAAGTTGATCTCTTCGAATCCTGGTCTGTTCTGTCAATACTTCAAGCCTTGAGAGGTTCTCATTTATTGCATCGATCTCAACTTTGGCCTTATCTATCTGAGTGTCGAAACTTTCGATTCCTGATATGGATTCAAGCAGTTTTCTGCGCTCGAATCCGGTCATTTTCACAATATTGTTTATATCGCCCTGAAGGACGAAGCTGTATGAATCAAGGTAAATATGAATTGAATCCAGGAGATTTGCAACATCAGTATGCCTTACCCTGGTTCCGTTTATGTAATAATTTGATTTGTATCCCTCTGCATCCGCGACAAGTTCTCTTTTGAGAATGATTTTTCTCTGATCTTCCGGAGAATCTGCTTCATCCTTGTCCAGGGTTACAGTAACACTGCAGTAGTTTCTGTTCCTCTTCTCGTTTGACGACTTGTGAATAAGATCACCGAGTCTGTCTGCCCTGACGGTTTTTGAAGATCTTGTTCCAAGAACAAAAAGGAGAGAATCTCCTATGTTACTTTTCCCACTTCCATTGGGACCGCTAATAACCGTGAAGCCATTCTTGAACATGATCTTCTTGCGGTTTCCAAACGACTTGAAGTTATCCAGTTCCAGAGATTCCAGATGCATGATACAACCTGTCTGACAATTGTCATATCTTTAACTACTTATGTATATTTAAGTATTTTTATTTTTTAAATAGACAAATCCTACCGAACTGGCTTTCATGCCTATCAGGTAAGGATTTGTTTTCTCAGATATTAAATAAAAGTATTTTATTGAATAAAAGGTTTGACATATTGCTACAACTACAAAACATCTGAAAAAAATGATTTTTTGATTGTTCTCTAATCTATCTTATGCAGTTCATTCCTGAAATTTTGCTTCCCTTTTTTCAAGGAATGCCTTTACCCCTTCTTCCCTGTCAGGATATGCAAAGACTTCACCAAACGCATCTATTTCTTCTTCAAACTTCTCATCAGGGCTGTTTCTTACAAGGTGTTTAACCAGTCTCAAGGATTCCTTTGGCAGTTTTGCCAGATCCTGGGCAAGTTTTTCAGCTGTTTCGAGATAGTTTTCTGAAAGTTCGTTGAGGAGTCCGAGCCTGTATGCTTCATCGGCCTTGTATCTCTTACCTGTTGCAATAAGGCCGAATGCAACTGTTTCTCCTACGATATGCCTTAACCGTTGGGTTCCTCCGAATCCTGGCAGGATTCCCAATGTCACTTCAGGAAGACCGAATGTTGTATCCGGATGGGCTATCCTTAAGTCACAGGCCAGAGCAAGCTCAAAACCGCCACCTAGACAGTATCCGTGGATGGCCGCGATAACCGGTCTGGGATAGTTTGCAATGGTATTCATAATATCATGGCCCTCCTTAGCAAATACTCCAGCCGTGTCGTTGGAGAGTTTCATGAAATTGTTTATATCTGCACCTGCGGAGAAAGCCCTGTTTGCGCCATGAAGCAATATTACCCTGTTACCTGAATTCAGAATCGCATCCTTGATTTCCCTCAGTGTGTCCATGTCAAGAGGGTTCAGGGGGGACTTCCTGTTCAATGTAACTGTCCTTACTTTTCCATTGTCTTTTACAAGTATGTTTTCATATTCCATCTTTTCACCTTCTCAATATTTGTAGAATCCTTCCCCACTCTTTCTTCCCAGTTTCCTAGCATTCACAAGATTTCTAAGGGTGATGGGGGGCATAAATCTTGAATTACCAAATTCCTCATAGAGAACTTTCATGATGTCCTGCACTACATCGAGACCAATAAAGTCAGCCAGCTCAAGTGGGCCCATTGGATGATTCATTCCCAATTTAAGGGTCTGGTCAATATCCTCCTTTGTGGAAACTCCTTCTTCCAGAGTGAGTATTGCCTCACGAATCAGAGGCATTAGAATTCTGTTGGAAATGAACCCTGGGAAATCGTTGGATGTAACTGGTACTTTACCAAGCTGCTTTACGATGTCCAGTGATTTCTTAACAACGTTGGGATCTGTTCTTTCCCCTTTGATAATCTCAACAAGCTTCATTATGGGCACAGGGTTGAAAAAATGAAGTCCAATGAAATTTTCCGGTTTCCTTATAACCGATGAAAGTGCATTTATTGATATGGATGAAGTATTGCTTGCTATGATAGAATCATCACCTGCAAGATCGTTTAGTTTCTTGTACAGATCAGACTTCACTTCAAACCGCTCTAGAACAGCTTCAATGTAGATCTCTGAATTTTTGCCTTGCGACAAATCCCCTGTAAAAATAATCCTTTTCTGGACTGTTTCCGGAGAATCCTGGATTACGCCTTTGGAATGAAGTTTCCCAAGTGATTTTAAAATCTCGCCAGCTGCATTCTCCAGGGCTTTTGGGTAAACGTCCGTGAGTATAACATCGTTTCCCGCCTGAGCAAAAACCTGGGCAATTCCCCTGCCCATTGTGCCGGCCCCAATTACTGTTACTTTCAATATATCATCTCCAGTGAAATACTGTGACCTCCGCCACCACCATGGCAAATTGTAGCAAGGCCATGTTCCATTTTCCTGTGCCTGAGAGCGTTTATCAGAGTAACCATGATTCTTGAACCTGAATTACCAAGTGGGTGTCCTATTGCAATTGCACCACCATTTACATTGAACTTTGAGTCATCTATACCCAGTTCTCTCTGCACTACCAGGGAAGCAACCGAGAAAGCCTCGTTGTGCTCAACCAGATCAAAATAATCTATTGATTTCCCCAATTTTTCAAGCAATTTCCTGGTTGCAGGAACCGGTGCCTCAACAAAGTCCTTTGGAGACAATGAAGCTGCCTGGAATCCCGTTATCTCCGCTATTGGCTTAAGGGAATAATCTTCCACCGCTTTTTCGGATGCAAGAATAATCGCCGATGCCCCGTCACTCAGCTGTGAAGAGTTTCCTGCTGTCAGGATACCGTTTTCTGCAAATGCTGACTTGAGTCCGGACAATGCCTCCAGTGTGGTTGGTCTGAGACCCTCATCTCTGGATAGTTCCTTTATGGGAATAATTTCATCCTGATACTCTCCGGATTCCCATGCCCTGTAAGCAAATTCCTGACTTCTCACTGAAAATTGATCTGCTTCTTTTCTGGTGATTCCAAACTTTCTCCCTGAAGCCTCTGCAGAAAATCCCATGTGTTCGTGATAGAATGCATCAATCAGTCCGTCTACGAGCATTGAGTCCCCCATTTTAAGATCCTTGTCCAAAAGCTGACGTATTCCCCATCTTGTGGAAGAAGGAAGAAGCAGCGGAGAATTGCTCATACTCTCCATACCTCCCGCAACGATAATGTCGTGTTCTCCCAGCATTATCTCTCTTGAGGCATTTTCCACGGCAAGCATGCCCGATGCACAAACTGTGTTTACTGTATATTTGATAACATCGTCCGGCAATCCAGCAAGTGTTGATGCCTGTCCTGCAGGGTTCTGCCCCACACCCGCCTGGATGACATTCCCCATGATAACTTCTTCGATGGACTGAACGGGCAGATTGGTTTCCTTGACAAGATATTTGATAACTTCGGCACCAAGTTGCGGAGCTCCTAATGAAGATAATGATTTACCGAACTTCCCAATTGGTGTCCTTTTAGAGGCAACGATATAGACTTTCCTCATGGAATCACTATGCCGAATGCCTTAAATTCATAAGAGGTTTATTACTAACTTTGTTTGTCCCTATTCCTCAATCTTTGCAATGATGCCAGATGCAGGAAAGTTAGAACGCCAAGCAATCTGCATTTTATTATCCTATCTGACAATAAATACAATATTGCTTTTATCCTGGACAAAATACCTTTAATTCCCCTCCCTTTCAGAAGGGGACTACAAACTAAAGATGTGAAAATTATGATGCTGGAGGTGCAACAGTCCCTTCCTCTATCTCTTTCTTGAGTCTGGACTGCTTCTTTAGAACATATCTTGTGACATATCCGGCGATCAGGTTCAGTGTCCTCTTGGACACACCGGTAAGCGATGTCTTCAGGATTTTTCTGTTCATATCAAAGCTTTCATTAAATGTACCCTGGTTCTTTTCAACCAGTTCCATTGCAATTCTCTTGATGTTGGATGGCCTTATACTTCCCATAGATGTCGGGAAATACGTTGTAGTTATAAAAGCTTAATTACTCTGGCGGAACAACTAGAACGGGTATTGTACTTAGTTTTACAACCTCTGAACTGACCGATCCAAGGAGTACCTTGCTTATTCCTGAAAGTTTCCTCGTCCCGGTGATAATAATATCCACACCTCTTTCCTTAGCCTGATTTGCCATCGCCCTTGCTATCTGCTCCCCTGGTGCATCCAGTTTGAGGAATGTGGCATTAACATTTTCCTTCTCGATAAGCTCCTTTGCTGCATTCAAAACAGCATCGGAAGTTTCATCACTCTTCTTGTAAAGTGATGGTGGAACATAGGCATCAAAATTTGGACCGGCACCCATGACTAAAGGTGAAACGTAACAAATTATGTATTCATCAGATATGCCCTTAAACTTCATGGCAAACTTTAGAGCTTTCTTGGCCCCTTCAGAATTGTCGAAAGCGACAAGGAATTTCATGCCCAAATATTATCTTAAGTTCATTTATATGTTTCGGTAACTTTAGCTTTTCCCAAGTGAAGAGAAATCCTGACTCTCTGATCTTTCTAAAAAAATTAGATTTTGGTTCACTTGAACCAGGAATGCTTCTTTCCAGTTTCTTCACCAAGTTTGGAAATGAGTTCTTTCTGTTCCTGTGAAAGATGTTTTGGAACCACAACTTTGGCCTCCACGAGAATATCTCCTGATCCATGCCCATTAACATGAGGCATTCCGGTGTTCTTAATCCTGATTATTTCTCCCGGTTGTGTCCCAGCAGGAATCTTCAACGTTATATTCTCCTTGAAGAGTTTGATTTCTTTTTCTGCACCAAGAGCTGCTTCGGGGAAACTTATTTCCGTCTGCATGTAAATGTCGTCATTCATTCTTCTGATTCCATTGGGTTCCTGGATATTAAGAACGACAAACAGATCGCCTGTTCTCCCAAAGTTGGACTGTCCTTTTCCCTTGACTCTAAGTCTGAGACGATCAGGAGAACCTTTTGGTATCTTGATTTCAAGATTTTCTGTTACTGGGACTGCCCCTGATCCTTTGCATGTGCCGCATGGTTTGCTTGGTACCTTGCCCCGGCCACCGCATGTATTACAGACCGTTACAGAAACCATCCGGAAAAATCCCTGGCCCTGAACTATCCTCTGCTGACCTGTGCCGTTGCATGTGGAACAGGTATTCAGTTTTCCGTCTTCAGAGCCGGTTCCATTACAGTGAGAACAGATTTCATTTCTCCTGTACTTGATATTCTTTGAAGCACCATAGTAGGCATCTTCAAGTGATACCCTAAGATTAGTGACAAGATCCAGGTTTTCCTCTTGCCTGCCGAATCCAGAACCAAAATCAGATGAACCGCCGAAGCCAAAATTCCCCCCAAAGATGTTCCTGAAGATATCTCCCAAATCGCTGAAATCATTGGCATGGG
>JAJZZZ010000069.1 GCA_021797265.1 Thermoplasmata archaeon | reverse complement strand
TTTAAATAGATAGTTAACCATTGTTGAGGCGATTATTACTTATTCTGGCCATATTATCAATAATGGCTCTCCCTGCTGCCTCCGCAGAAGATGGGGCACACAGTCCTGAGGCTCCTGTTGAAAACGATCTGCATTTTACCAGCTACCCTCAGTTGTACATAAATGCGTCAGCCAACACCAGCTTCAACCTTTCTTACGAGGGAATGCTTCTCTTCACTCAGAGTGGCTTCTATTATGCGTTTTTCCCATCTGAATCATGGAGCATTAACCGTGTATCCAATAACAGCATTAACTATGCCTCACACTTGATATTTCATAAATCAAACTTTGAATACCTCAAAGGTCTTGAGACAAGATTCAACATAAGTCCCAATCTGACGCAGAACGGACAGGAAGATTCTGGATTTGGTTATGATTCCCAAATAACCTCTGACATAGTAATCTGGATGAACAAGACTTATGTTGCAAACCCGGTTCAGGGAAACAATACCTCAATTAGCAGTTTTCAGCTCACGTTCACCATGAACTCCACCAGCATCAATGGATCCGGGGATCTTCTATTGATACAGCAGCTTGGTGCAAAACTTGGAAATCAATTCAAACAGTACCACCAACTGCCACAGATATCAAGGAATCTCACAAAGCTGAACACAACTGGCATAGGTGTTTCCAATACCAATTATGATGCCTATTACTGGTGGAACAGCACGTATACAATCAACGGAAACCCCGGGCTGCTCAATGCTTCAAAAAGCACGGCTGGATCAGTTGATACACTGATCTTCCAGTACTACTTCACCAACGGCATTAAGTCGCTCTCACAGGATCCATACTTTTCTGTCCCCCAGATAAACCTGTTCCAGAGCCCAATACTCCAGAAAGATATCCAGAATACCGCCAGCTTCCTTCTGGTGCACTCCGAGTTACTCGGGGCGGGAATAGTTTCGGGCTTTGCAATTCTTGGAATTTCATATGGTTCTTACAGGAAACGCAGATTCTAAGATTACTCCAGCATGGACATAATGTTGCTGCCCATGGTGTCGAGGAAACTCTCACGGAATTTCTTCAGGATAAGCATCGTATTTTCTGGATCAGTGAGAAAGAGATAATTAGTGCTTGATTTGCTTTCAGAGTGCAGGACGCCCTGGGTAATCATGTCTGAAATGACCTGCCTTATATTTTGCTGTCTGCTCTTTCTCCCTGTAAGAAACATAGACAGTTCAGCGCTTTCGTTTTCCAGGAGATAATAGATAATATCCCGCGCAAATTTATTTCTAAGGAAATAGAGAATTTTCCTGTCGTTGAAACCTGTGTTATCAAGGAGGAAATATCTCTTAAGCTTGCCATCTTTCTTGATGGATATTTTCTCCATTCTCTCAAGCTGGTAAATATGGTATTCAACCTGGCCCACTGCAGCGCCGGATTTTCTCTGAATTTCTCTGAAATGGATACCCGGGTTTTCAGATATAATCTGCTCGATGAAATCCCTGAGAGTACCCTTTCTTTGCAACCTCTAACTACCCCGCACGACCCCATAATAGAATAAAAGGAGAACAGCTATGTTTGAAATCATCAGGACAGCCGTATTTGATATGGGAAGCGCCAGGAGCCCAAATCCAACAAGAATGAGGAGGACTCCATCAGACAGGATAATGAGGAAAACTATCATGATGTACAGGAACATCCGCATCCCGGATTTGCTGTAGGCACGTCCACCAACTGCGAGCAAAAATGCTGCGAGAATCACGGAAAGCCCCATCAGATAAAAATCGATATTTTCCATTTAAATACGTATTGTAGTTCGATATAAAATTTCTGCTTATTGATTATGTTTCAGACTCTGTTAAGATCCTGTTGACAGGATCGGACTTCTCGCCATCTGCTCCCCATATCTTCATTCCTTGAATCCTATGCTTGCCTTATTTTCATCATAATCAATTTGGCAGGAATAACTTCATGGGAAAGACCTGAATTGCACATGGTAATGATCAATTGAAAGATACTGCAAATCCAAACTCGTTCATCTCTTTCCTCATCTTATCCCTGTATTCCCTGTCTCCTATCACCTTGGAGACCTTGAGGGTCTTCAGGCTCTTCCTTGCCGAAAATCCGGCAGCTAGCTTTCCATCTTTTACCATTATGTACAGGTTAGTAGTGCCAAACTGCCTCTTGATATAATCCTGGAAGTAGAGAATGATGATGTCCTTGGGAATGAGAATCCGGGAATCTCCCGCCTTGAATTTCAGGGCAGCAGGATTAATGTAAAGCAGGCGCTGAAATCCGGGGATTATGCCTTTAATGGCTTTTCCTGACTTTATGAGCTGGTCAATATTCTTGAAAAAGTTCTGGTCCATGGGCCTTCCCGTGGTTTCCTCATACCTCTTGGCATCTATGAAGCCCATGTTCTTCAGCATTGCCTTCACGAGGATTTCAACTGCCTCCCCTTTCTTGAATTTTTCCGGAACGAAGACATATCGCCTGTCAGAATCCTTTGCAATAACACAGTCTTCGTAAAGTGACTTGACGTTGCTCCTTACCCCCAGCACATCCCTGCGCAGATGGGCAATAATTTCGGCCTCTGTGGCTCCTCCGTACTCCATGATCACGTGAACTATTCTCTGGTCCGTTTCGTCAAGTTCCCTGGATTTTATGGCCCTGTATACAGATATGGTCTCCATGGTTGCCATTGCCTGCACACCAAACGGACCTGCAAAATTATACAGCAACCTCGACTGGAAGTAGTTGCGGAGAAGGGTATTCCTCATGCCCATGTATGATGCTTCGACCTCATTCCTTATGCCAAGGTGAAATTCCTTGAGTTTTTCAAATACCAATGAGTCCGTATTCCTTTGTGAATATGAGATTGCATAAGAGAAAAGGCTTTCCTGCTCAATATCCAATATGCTTGCATCTCCCAGGACAAGAGCTCCAGCCTTATCTGTAAAGCCGGCTTCAGCTGCATATGGCGAGACATTCTCAGGGACCGATGAAATGAAAATCTCCTGGGAGTTATGGTTCCTGGCAAGTTCCTTGACCGAGGCAAAGAAACTTTCAGGTGATGATATGGAACCCGTAAGGTTTGAGACCCAGAGAACACCATCGTTATAGGCAACAGTGAGAGTTGCCTCCTCCTTTCCCTTTGACACATAAATTGAATTGTAATCTATCTCATTGAGGTACTTCCTTCCAAAGTAAAGCTCCAATGGATCTGTCACCGGAACAATAATGCCCCTTTTCAGATCGCTGTTGAGCTTCCTGCTGCCATAATAGAGGTCATTCCTGATATACTTGGGTTTTTCCTCGAGTGATTTTATTGTTTCACCAATGTATGCCCAGAAAGTATGCTCCAGCTCACGCTTTGCCACCGGGCCGAATCTCCCAATGAGGGCTTTTACGCTATCTTGCAGGTCTCCCCGTTCTCTTGATCCATAGAGAATGGAGTACCTGCCGTCCAGTGATCTTGTGATTGAGGCTCTGAATTCAAGGGCCCGAATGATCTGTTTGACTACTTTTACCGGATTCCCTGATCTCTCAGCAATGTCGTCATCAGTGTTGTGTCCGTTCTCAATGTGCTTGAGTACCTGGAGTTCCTCATCTTTGAAAGGTTCATATCTCAGGTTGTAAAGGGCTTCGGTAAGCCAGTCTGATGCATACGACATCCTGTTCTTCACGAATCTCCCCAGGTGGACTTTCCCATCCTGAATTAGGGTCTCAATTTGTTCGCTGGAGTAAGCGGGACACCTCGCCTGGATGCTCTCAGTGCTGTAAGCGTAACCGTATTTCTCGAAATAATCGGAAACCGACTCAACTTCGGAGGAGAAATCCGCTACCCTCAGTTCAAGCTCATTGTTTTCCCCCCTGCCAAGCAGTGCATCAAGATCGGCCTTCAGGATATACTGTCTTGCAAATACAGGGGTTATATACTCATTCACAAGCGTTCCATCCTCAACAAGCCTGTTCAGGCCATCAGATAAAAGGGTCTGGTCTACTGGCAGCCTTATGGATATCTCATCAATCGTCAGTGGGCCATAACTCCCGATAACAAGGATCAGTGCTCTTTCTATAGCCGTTTCCACATCCGGTTCTTCGACGTAAAGGCCATTTTTCACATAGGAATTGGTTCCCTCCCTGAGCATGCGCCTCACTGAATACCAGGATTCCAATCTTGTGAGGGAATCTTTCAGCTCACTTTCCTCCATTTCCAGAGCTTTCTTGAGTTCACCGAAGGTACTGTTTTCTACGGCATCAAAAACCGTCTGCGTGGAGACATCCATTTTCTCATCTGCACGGAAGAGTTTTCTTATTACCGGATAATTGTCTATGTGTGCCCATCCCGGACCCCTCACATAAACGGAAACAATGGCATCCTCACCTACAAGGTCCTCCGTAATATCTGAGACGCCAACCTGCGCGTATGGGAATGGACTGTTGAACCTGTTCCTGAATGGATCGAAGACCAAAAAATGCCTTGCAAAGTCTTCATAGCTCTGCTTGTCTGTTATCTGTGGAACCTTTGATTTATAATACTGGTCAACGGTAGCCTGATCCTGGATTAGAAATCTGATCTCCTGTGCACCGTATATCTTGTCCAGTATTCTTCCCTGGAGTTCCTTGAGAAGTTTGGACCTGTCCTCCATGAGGACCATGTCAGAAACACCGGCAAGGATCAGCCCATATGAAAAGGGGCTTGTCTCAGCCTTGTAATCAAGTATTTTGTAATTCTTGCCTTCAATTATTTCCCTGACGTAATTCAGTGCCCGCGGGACATCCATCATATCGTTCATGATTTCATGGTAGGTTTCCTTTATAACAGGAAAATTCTTCATTCCTTCAAGGGTCTTCAGGAGTTTGTCACTCCTCAGCTGCTGCCTCACTACAGATATGTCATATCCCTTGTACTTCCTCAGAACCATGAGGGACCTGGCAGCACAGTGCCTGAATCTCTGCTTGAATACTTCTGTGTTGCTGATTGAGCGGGCAACAATTTCCTCAAAGTTCTTTGAACTGATAAGCGGAACTATTTCCTTTATGGGAATTTTCTTCTGGACTGTAAGGATGAAACCGTCATCTGTGACAGTAATTCTTGTGTTTGTAGAGAACTGGTTGGACATGGCCTGCCCATATGCGCGCGAGAGTGCATCGTTGACCCTGCGGCCAAGAGGGATGTGAAAAATAATGCTGTACAAGCCCGATGAATCTGTGTATCCTTCAACAAGCAGATGGTCTTCAGTGGGCACATCAAACTTTGCCTGTGTTTTGATGTACGATATCATGCTGGTGGCACCGTTTTCATCGAGCCGATAATCATCCATCAGCCACTTTTTGATATCTCCTCCTTCTTCAATTCGCCTGAGGGCTTCTTTCCTAAACTCGCCTACCAGGACTCCAAGGTCATAACTCCTGGGAAGCATCTCACCGGTCCATGAGGGGACAGTGGGCCTCATGCCTGTTGCATCCCTGACATATACCCTGTTCCTTACGCTTCTCTGGAACATGTAAGTCCTGGCACCAAGCACAAATATGTCCCCCTGCTTGAGCCGCTCCACGAATTTGTCGCTGAGCTGGCCCAGGTGCCTGCCTTTTTCACTTATCACCTGATAATCGGCTTCCTCGGGGATTGTTCCAATATTCATGAAATAGATCATTCTGGTGCTCTTCTTCTTGCCGAATGTCTTTTCTTCCTCATCATACCATATTTTACTGTAAATGACGTTGTCTTCTATCTTGCCTGACAGGTAATTGATAGTTTCCATGAAGTCTTCGAAAGGAAGCTGGTGGAAGGTGTATGAATTCCTGATTATGTTATATGCTTCCTCAATCTTCCATGGCCTTTCCAGCGACATGCCAACCACAACCTGGGAAAGGACGTCAAGGGAGTTGGTGGGGACTACAACCTTGTCGATCTCACGATCATAGGCTGCCTTTGTGAGAACAGAACATTCCATCAGGTCGTCAAGGTCGAAAACAAGAAATCTCCCGGTGGAGAGATCATTAATGTTGTGCCCGGATCTCCCGATCCTCTGAAGGCCTTTTGATACAGACTTGGGACTGCCGATCTGCACCACCAGGTCAATGTAGCCGATATCAATGCCCAGCTCAAGCGACGTTGACGTGATCACACATCGCAGTTCACCATTCTTGAGTTTATTCTCCACTTCCAGCCTGGTTTCCTTTCCAAGCGATGAATGGTGGGCTTCAATGCTTTCTATGCCTCTGGCCTTGAGCCTCATTGCGACATGCTCAGTGCCGCTCCTTGTATTTGTGAAGATAAGGGTGGTCTTGTGCTCATTGACCATTTCTGCGAGGATTTCATACATCCTGTCATTGGCTACCTCGTAACTTGTCTTGGTAAGGTCATTGACAGGTGTTATGGTCCTCAGGTCCAGGAATTTCTTGGTGTCAACTTCAATAATCTTGAAAGGCCTCTGTTCTTCTCCCTGGTAACCGCACAGGTATGTGCCAATGAGATCAAGAGGAGCCTGTGTGGCTGACAGCCCTATTCTGATAAAGTCCTTGTTTACCGATGACAGGCGCTCCAGGTTGGCAGCAAGTAGAGAACCTCGCTTAGTGGCTGAAATTTCATGTATCTCATCTATAATGAGCCACCTCAGATCCATTAGCTTTTCCCTGAATTTGGGAGCTGAGAGGGCAAGTGAAAAAGATTCGGGGGTTGTAATGAGGATGTGCGGGGGCTTTCTCAACATCTTCTGCCTCTCATTCTGAGGGGTATCTCCTGATCTTACAGCAGCCCTGATTTTGGGAAGCTTCTCTCCCTCTTTTTCAGCCAGTTCGTAAATCTGATCCAATGGGGCATTGAGGTTCTTGTTGATATCATTTGCAAGGGCCTTTAGCGGACTTATGTAAAGGCAGTAAATACGGTCTTCAAGTTCATTTTTTCTTGATAGCCCGAAAAGTTCGTTTATTACTGCAAGGAACCCGGTAAGTGTTTTGCCTGTCCCGGTCGGGCTTGAGACAAGTACATTTTCCCGGTTGTGTATGAGAGGAATAGCCTTTCTTTGAGGTTCAGTGAGATCAAGGTACATTCCATTGAACCACCTTGATATCAACGGATCAAGAAAAGGAAGATGATCTTCAACTTTGAACACTTTATTACCAGGCTGTTCCATTGTCAATAATCTTTATCACAGTGGGAGAGGCTATTTAACAATTATGCAGATTAATTGGGACAGTAGTGCATATCTGTGTATTCAGCCATTAGAACTGCTATAGCTGTATCTCGATAGTTTCCTCAAAAAATCATCGAGTATTTTCTGGCCAGAATATGTATCCCTCAGGACTTCCCTGTAGAATTCTATAGCCATATCGTAATCATGCACATTTACCGGTTTTGGAACTCCATCTTTTCCACCAAGGGCGAAGGAATATTTCACAGGGTCCTTGAAAGACGGCTCGCTTCCGAAGATGAGCTCAGCAAGGTATGAAATAGCCCTTACTGTGGATTTCCCTATTCCCTTCATGAAGGCAAGCTCCTCAAAGTTCCTGGGCTGGTACTCATAAAGGGAACGCATCTTTTCCCAGTCAATCCTGTAATCCATCCTTAAAACCGGTGATTTGTCAGTATAATTGTCAAGTGTACTCTGGCTTCCCGACCTCAATCT
>JAJZZZ010000068.1 GCA_021797265.1 Thermoplasmata archaeon | reverse complement strand
CTTACCATGCAAGGGGATCTCAAGGGATTAAGATGAAGAGCATAGAAGAGCTATACAAGAGAGCGCTTGACCTGAAAAACAAGGGAATGTCAGATAAGGAAATCTCAACAGAGCTTCACCTTTCAGTAGGAACCGTCACATGGCTACTCAGCAAGGAATTTTTCAAGGAATCAAAGATACAGGATGTTAGGATTGGCTGGAGATCCATAGGTGTTACCGGAGAACGTATCAATGCAATTGCCAGCATTATAGCTGACATCATAGAGGAGGAATCCGGAAATGGCGATTATGAAGTAGATGCAATTCTGGGAATCACAATCAACGGTATTCCCCTGGCTACAATGGTGTCTTACATCCTTGGCCGCGAACTCATAGTATATCGGCCCCACCCAAACAGGAAGGAAGGATTCTTCAGCAGCAACTATGCATCCGTTAAGGGAAAGAATGTTGTCATAATTGACGATGTGGTGAGCACAGGGGAAACCATGAAGAGGGCCATCATGGACACCAAGAATGAAGGTGGTACACCTGTGCTGGCTGTCGTCCTTGCTTCAAAGCTGAACGGTGACGACATTGCCGACGTGAAGATACGATCCATACTGAGAACCAGCCTTGTTGGTGGAATGTAAGGAATATGCACTGGGCAGATGCATTTGTCCAGGACCTGGCTGGACATCAGACAGTCTCAACAGGGATATCTCCATCCGGGCCCATACATGTGGGAAACATGAGGGAGATCCTCACCGGGAACTTCATTTACGTTGCATCCAGGGACCGTGGGCTTGAAACCAGGTTCATTTATCTCTGTGATGACATGGACCCCCTGAGGAAGGTCTATCCTTTCCTTGACAAGTCATATTCAAGTTATGTGGGACGGCCCCTTTACAAAATACCTGCGCCTCAGGGTGAAGGGACATATTCTGAATATTTTCTCCGCCCATTCCTGGATACACTTGACACAATCAACGTAAAGGTTGAGGTGATAAGGACCTCCAACCTGTACCGGGAAGGGAAGTTTGCTGAAGCCATTGACGTGGTAATGAAGAATTCACAGCAAATCCGATCGATTCTGGAGGAAATATCCGGAAGGGACATCGAGGAAAACTGGTCACCATACAACCCCATTTGTGAAAGCTGTGGAAGGATCAGTACAACATCCGTCACATCATACAGCTTTCCATATGTGGAATACAGCTGCAAGTGCGGGCATACTGGGCGATCCGATGTGCGAAAGGACCAGGGCAAGCTTCCCTGGAGAATAGAGTGGCCCGCAAAATGGAAAATACTTGGTGTCACGGTGGAGCCGTTTGGAAAGGACCACGGCGCTCCCGGCGGATCGTATGACACAGGCAAGGCCATAGCCGAGAAAATTTTCGGCATAAGTGCACCAAAACCCATGATTTACGAAAGAATACTGCTAAAGGGAAAGGGTGCCATGCATTCTTCCACGGGAATAGCCATTCCCGCATCTGAGATGATACGGGTTGCACCGCCGCAGATTCTTCGATTTCTCATAGCGAGATCTCAGCCCGGAAGGCACATAGACTTTGATCCAGGGCTTGGCCTCCTCAACCTCATAGACGAGTACGAACGTTACAGGGACATATATTTCGGCCTTGAGGCCTCCGATGACGATGATGCAAAGAGGATATACGAGCTGAGCAGGGTAAGGGAGGAAAGGCCAGGCGATGTGGTGAGCTTCAGGCACCTGATCACGCTCTTACAGATATACCATGACGACAATGGCCTCCTGTCCGCGCTGAAGAGGGGTGGATATACACACAACAGTATTTCCGGTGATCTAAGGGCTGAGATGGACGTAGCCCGCTCGTGGCTGGACACTTACGGTCCGGAACAGATGAAATTCACACTTCTCCCCCCAGATGCACCGGTTGAACTCGGCGAATCAGAGAAGGCTGTACTGAAGGAGTTCCTGCAAACAGGCCAGAGTATGAAGTGGGATGCAGAGTCCATTCACAACAGGATACATGAAATACTCAGATCAGGAAATACAGACCCCAAGGAAGGATTCAGCATTTTCTACAGGGTACTCATAGGAAAGACCCGCGGCCCAAGGCTGGGGTATTTCCTCTCGAATCTGGACAGGGACTGGGTAATGGAGAGGTTAAAGAGGGCCGTCTCCTGATTTCCTTAGGTGTGGTACTCTTCGTGGAACCATGGTCTTCAATCAAAATATTATATAAAGTCATAATCAGGCTGAGAGGTGTATTTCAGCTTTGAAAATACTTGTCAACTGTGCCCTTCCCTATGCAAACGGACCACTGCATCCCGGACATATTGCAGGGGCATACCTTAACGCTGACATTTTTGTCAGGTACCAGAGGATGAGGGGCAACAACGTACTTTTTGTTTCCGGAAGTGATGAGCACGGGACCCCAATTACAATAACCGCCGAAAAGGAGAAAGTGGATCCATATGTGATTTCCTCCAGATTTCATGAAGAGCACCTGGAAACCTTCAGGAATCTTGACATAAACTTTGATATATTCAGCAGGACCACCTATCCAGAACATTCGGAGACGGTGAAGGAATTTTTCATGCATTTCTACCGGAACGGCCTTCTCAAGGAAAGAATGATGGTATCCCCCTTCTGCCCCACGGACGGCAGATTCATGCCGGACAGGTATATTGAAGGAACATGCCCTTACTGCGGTTATACCCAGGCACGGGGAGATCAATGCGATAATTGCGGTCGCACACTGGATCCCCAGGAGCTGATTGAACCGAGATGCATTCTGCACGGAACTCCCCCGGAGTTCAGGGAAACCAAGCATCTGTTCTTCCAGCTTGAAGAGTTTCAGGATCAGCTCCTTGAATGGCTTGACACAAAGACATTCTGGAAGCCAAACGTGATGGCATTCACAAGGAACTTCATCAAATCCGGCCTGAAGGAAAGGCCCATAACACGCGACATAGGATGGGGCGTACGCGTTCCGGTTGAAGGATACGAGGATAAGAGGATATACGTGTGGTTTGAAGCCCTCATAGGATATGTTTCAGGTGCCCGCATATATTCAAGGGAAACAGGCCAGGATGATTACTGGAAAGATTTCTATTTCAACCCTGAGGTGAAGAACTATTATTTCATGGGCAAGGACAATATACCGTTCCACACAATTATATGGCCAGCCATGCTCATGGCAATGGGGAAATACAACCTGCCCTACCTGGTAACAGCCAACGAATACATGAATTTCAAGGGACTGAAGTTTTCGAAGAGCAGGGGGATAGGTTACACGGTCAATGAGATCCTCAAGCTTGTTGACAGGGACTACGTGAGATTCTACCTAGCTTTCAACCTTCCCGAGGGGGGTGATTCAGACTTCAGCCTGGAGGACCTTCAGAACAGGGTCAATACCGAACTCATAGACAAGTACGGAAATCTGGTGCACAGGATAACCTCATTCGTTGTTAACAGCCAGATAGTGCCAGAGTTCAACGTGGAAATCATGGACGAGACAGATAGAACAATACTTTCCCAGGCAGCAGACGCCGCTGCGAACTTCTCACATCATGTGGAAGCAGTGGAAATCAAGAAGGCGCTTTCGAGCTGGCTGGAACTGGTGCGCCAGAGCAATTCCTACTTCAACGATTCCGCTCCGTGGACCCTGAAGAAGACCGATCCCAAGCGGTGTTCACATAAGCTCCATATTTCGCTGTACCTCATTCAGGCACTCTCTGCCATGGCATACCCCTTTATCCCGTCATCCTCCGTCGGCATGCTGACCACCATGGGATCAAAAAAATTCAGGGAAAACGGGATCAACTGGGACCTGACAGAACTGGCCGGTTCGGAATTCACTCCAGTCAAATCCGATCCCCCTTTCAGGAAGCTGGATATAATCAAGGGCAACCCTAACTTCCTGGACCTGAAAATAGGCGAGATAGTTGATGTGAAGAATCACCCATCAGCAGACAGGCTCTACATAATACGGGTTAACATGGGATACAGGAGTGCGCAGGTTGTGGCCGGGCTCCGGCAGCATTATTCACCGGATCAGCTCCTGGGCAGAAAGATCATTATTGTGGACAACCTCAAATGGTCAAAGATCAGGGGAGAGGAATCCCAGGGTATGCTTCTTGCCGCGGATGACGGTAAAACGGTATCACTCCTTTCCCCTGTGGACACCGCAGTAAAGCCAGGAACACCCGTTAAGATTGGGGACTACGAATACAACACTTCCGGAAAGATTGATATTGATAAACTAAAGGAGGCGAAGCTGCATATCGAAGAGGTGGACGGGACAAGGAGGGCTGTGGCCGTGCTTGATAACGAAATACTGCCGCTGAATGCTTCCGGTGCGCTTTTCTCAACTTACGAGGAGGTATCATCAGGAGCCACTGTCCGCTGATTCTGCTCATGTGGAAATCAAGCCGGCGGATACTGTAGTTCTGGTCCGGTATATTTCATGGCTGTGAATATTCCGGTGGCATGCAAGTTTAATATAATCTGTTTCATTACCTAACGATTCTATTGGTTCTTATGTCGTTCACCAAATTTGAAAAAGCTAGGATTATAGGTGCACGGGCGCTTCAGATTTCCATGGGTGCCCCGGTTATTATTGATATCCCACCCCACATCATGGACCCTGTGGACATAGCAATAATGGAATTCGATAACAATGTCATCCCAATAACCATTAAAAGAGAAAACGGGAAGCACGACTGACCTGACATAACAGAATTTTCAAAATTTTTTGATATAGCTTAGGAAAACCATACGCCTGCAGTAACAGGACCTGTCAAGTGCTGTCATAACAGTTCTTCTCGTTATTCCTGGTTGGGTGCTGATTCCGGAGCATGCAGACGCTCCAGCGGATATGCAAGCAGGCAGGCGAGACCGGCGGCTCCAAAGAAAACCCATGATATTCCGTATCCGTAGGTCACGCCAATCAGTATGAAGAGGGCAGGAGACCCAAAAGCAATAACCTTCTGCAGAAAATTGTTGAGGCCAAGGGCCAGGCCTACCCTTTCAGCATCAACAGCACTTTCTATAACTCTTGAGTAGGTCATTGACAGAATCGCAGCAGTGAGCACTCCATCCAGGGATACAATGGCTAGGAGGGAAGCAAATGTTCTCAGGAACGGCATCAGGAAGAACGTTGCAGAAAGTATGGATACTGTAGAGACAAACATGGCATTTCTGGTTCCAGATCGCCTGAAATACTCTCCCCAGATGATACTGCCAATGAATCCCACAAGCATGAAGGCAGTTACAATGACCCCGGAAAGATATCCTCCAAGCTGCACACGCCTTTCGGAGTAGAGGATGAATACCTGTCCTATGATGGCTTCCGCGAGGACAGCAATGGCAGCTGAGAGTGATAAACGCCACACTCCCATTGCAGAATGAGATATCCGGTAACCATTGTTTATCTGGGGAGCATGTGAAGTGGCGATGCCCCTGGCAGTTATGGCCATGATGGGGACTGACGCAAGGGCGAGCGAACCTGCCAAGAGAAAGGTTATTCTCCATCCCAGGGCGGCATCTGTGAAAGTGAAGAGCACTATGCCGAATGCAGATCCTATGCTGAAGGCTGCATTGTAAAGGCCCACCCGCATGGTGAGGGCTCGGCGGATATCCAGGGAGGAAAGAAATGCCAGCGCAGGCGACGAGAACATTGCCGACCCTGAGCCGGCCAGGAATCTCCACGCAAACAGAGCGCTGAAATTATGCGCCGCAGATGACAGCACTGTAAATATGCCAAGGATAAGCATTCCGGAAATTGAGATGATAAAATTCCCAAATCTGGATGAGAGAACTCCACCCAGTACCTGGAATGGAATGATCCCCAGGTAGAATGAGGTGGCCACAAGGCCGCCCTGAACAGTGGTCATGCCAAGGCCACTGATGATATATGGAAGGCCAGGAGCAATTGAAAACCAGTTCATTCCGTAAATTCCACGTGAGGCATAGATTGCCCATGGCATTGAACGGTGCTCCGACTGCATTCCAGAAGTGTAAGGATCCATTCACACTTAAGGTTTGACCGGGAAGATGCATCATGATCCTGTCAGAATCAATGAACCAAATGCATCAATACCTAAGGTAAGGCAGCCGCATTCCCGGATCTATTTAAACCTTAACTCAAGCTTTTTTACGTAATATGTCGAG
Organism: Thermoplasmata archaeon; assembly: GCA_021797265.1. The sequence continues at coordinate 1,609 of JAJZZZ010000068.1, read as the reverse complement.
ATCAATTTTCAGATCCGACACAAAGTCTTTCGCTTTTTTCGGTACCTCGCTCATGATCTCATTCCTCTCCATCCTGTAGATCTTGATCCTTGACAGTATGAGGAGAACATCCCTGACGCTGTATTTCCCATCTATCATGTTGAGAATCTGGAAGTGAAGGTACAGCGACAGCAGATTGAGGAACATGTATGTGGAAATCATGTGGTTATCCCTCAGATAAGAACGATCAGCCTCAAGATCATTCTTGTACACATTGAATGCGTATTCCACATATTCACGCTGCTTGTACAGGCGGTATATTCTCTCAGGTTCATCATTCAGGTCTGAGAGAAGATAGAGCTTCCCGAAATTGATCTCATTTTCATCATACTGCTTCCTGCTTCTCCTGTTTTCGCCAATCCTGATGAGGAAATCCTTCTCCTCCTCGCTTTTGAGGACAGGGTCCTCAAACATGTAGACATCATTCTCTCTCTTCCAGTACTTCACAGGCTTACCATCGTACAGAAACACGTTCATGAAATGTTCAGGTTCCGGTATGAGTGATGAATTCCTTCTCAGGGGTATGATGTAGCTGAGATGATTCTTCTTCAGCTTTCTGATGTTATCTGAGGAGAAGAATCCCTTGTCGGCAACAATGACGCATTTTTCAACGCCTGCCATGTCAATGGTCTCTGACATTGCAGTAACATCACCTATTGATCCTGGAAGAATTCTTACGAAGGTGGGCATTGTCCTTGTTGCTGAAAAGAGCATCATTACATTGATCTGGGGAATATGCATGCCCCCTGAGTTATGGCCAGGTTCAAGGAATGATACGTTCTCTGACCTGGAGAATACTGCTGTGGAATCCATGAGGACATATTCCCCCTTCTCCGTGAGTCTCTTCATGACCCTGATGCTCTGATCCTCGGGAAGGGATGAAAGCATCCTTGACAGTGAATCGGGGGACATGCTCTCATCCATTATTCTGCAGAGATATGTCTTCTCGTACAGATAGTGTATGGACTTCATGGGCAGTGGCTGTATATTTCTCAACATTACATATGAGATTATGCGCTGCCACATGGTTGGATATATCTCCTTCAGTACAGGTATGACTGTCTTCTCCGCTATTCCATATAACAGGGCAATGTTACCGTATTCATAATCCGATCTCACCAGTCCCATGGATCGCGGCTTCACTATGCCATCATGCGTTACAACTCCAAGATACTGGCCAGTGATCTTGTCTGCCCTTTTCTTCTCCCTATTCCATCTGCTGGTCATCTCATAGGCATAGTATCTGTTTCCGGAAACACGAATCTCAACACCCTTTTTCTTGTATTTTTTAACCCAGTCAGGAAGAACAGTCATATTACGTAGTATGCGTAATATGTATAAAGATCTTTCGCAATATGGCGTAGATGCCATGAAACAGGCATTCCGTTGAGATTAAAGTGCGAGAAAAAGCGCCCCCTATTGCACAAAAACTGCGGAGTTAAGGATATATCATGCAGGAGACACTGCTCTTTTCGGCGACATGAAATATATCGGGGAGCTTTACAAGCCCGATGTGGCCCTTCTGCCAACCGGCGGATTCTATACAATGGGCCCCAAGGAAGCCGCAGTG
>JAJZZZ010000067.1 GCA_021797265.1 Thermoplasmata archaeon | reverse complement strand
GTCAGAAGTGATGCATTAGTGGCTGTCAGATTGAGTATGTTAACGGTATGTGTTGAGACCGAGTAATTAACCCATCCACTGGTGTTGCTATGTATGCTCACGGCACTGAAAGTAATATACACGCCGCCTACTCCCGCGATTGGTGCGTCAGCAACTGATATTGCCACATGCCCGGAGTTCTGGGAATTTTCGTAATAAGTATAGCCGAAATAGGCACCGCCTGCTATGAGTATTACCAGTACAATAATTACTGCTCCAATTGTTTTCATTTAGTCAGTTTATTAATTTTCTTATTAAACGTTTATGGTACAGCTTTAATGGTAAAAATTCCAGTGGGATAGGCAAAACACGCATTATTGCACCGTCATGGAACTGAATAACGTACAACTGGAGGCGTTCATAAGATTTCCTGATGAAGTAATGCTGTGGACCAAACGATTTATTAGGGGTTATATCCATCAATTACCAGTATTGATGAGCCGGATTACGGCACCTATCATCACTCATCCCGTGAAAGCTCAGAGAAGCCGCGTGAAGAAGTAAAATCAATGTTCAACGAAGCTTTTGAAAGACTCAGAATTGATCGCAATAAGCCTCTCTCCATTCTAGATGTTGATTGTGGCAATGGATTTATCCTTTCTCTGGCTGCAACGTTTTCCCCAAATCTTTGCTAACTGGCATTGATTCGTTTTCTGGAGGCAGCCTCCACGGATCGTCTCTTAGCATGTCAAGAAGAAATATGGATATACTTGGAATGTGCGAAAGAACCACCATAATTGAGGCAGATCTGCTAAATGACAAACTATGGCAGGGCAGGTTCGACCTTATAGTTTCAAATCTTGTCCTGCACAATCTCGGCAGAAGAAGATTCCAGGCATACAGAATAATAGGGGATATGCTCAAGAGCAATGGTTATTTCATAAATGTAGACCTGTTCTTGCAAACAAGTGCCCATTATTACACGTTTCTGCACGACATGAAAAGCATTGGGGAGCTGTTCAGAGTTGAATTTACAATTGAGCCGACATCCCAGTCCATCAGCTTCATGAAATACTACAGATTGGTTGGGTTTCGCAAATTTATCTGATTTAATTTACGTAGAAGCTTGGGCTCTGTCTAAGAATTCAATTGAGAATAGGTCATTTATAAACTCGATCCTGCCTGCAATTTCCTTAATCGCAGCATTTATTATAAATTTGGAAATAGGACTACTTCAATGGAAGAAGTAGTTTTCCATAAGTTGTGTTCACCACCATTGCCGAAACAAGATACCAGTTGTATATTCCCTGGGCAAATGCAACGATACCTGCTATGAGTTCAATAAGCAGATTCCCGTATCCTGCTGCCGCAAGCAGGGCGAACGTTATGGCCAGCCAATAGAGGTTCAGGGAGATCATTTTTCCCAGAGGCCTCAGTATGACACCTGATATGAGCGAAATGAACACCCAGAATATCCAGAATGCCAGCATCACCGTAGGGGTAGGTGGATAGAACAGGTGAATTCCATACGAAAACAGGTAAACACTTCCAATCACGAAACCAAATACGCTGTAGGCCAGTATCACGTATCCAGTGGATGCTGCACCTCTTCTCAGCTCAATTACTCCGGCAATGAAGTACCCGATACCGATCATGAAAAGCAGCGTAAAAACAAGCAAACCAAGCGCATCGCTTTCCGATACAAGGCCAGTATAAATGAAGCCATCCAGGAACAGTGCAAATCCGAAACCTGTGTTGGCAAGTGCTGCCACAGAGACCCAACCACTATTTTCCTCAACCATTTATTGTCACTATTTAAAGATATAAAATGAGTTAAGTACTTAAACATTTGCACTTAGATATATCGATGATATTTCTACGGGATTATCATAGCCTTGTGATGATTTTGCACCTCCTAGGAAGATTGGTTAAATGCATTTTTTGTAAGATCTCTGCGAAAGGTCGCTTCCAAATAAACTTTATAAAGTTTTTAAAGATGATATACCGGTAAGAAAATGTTGAGAGACGAAAATCAGTATGTTGCAAGTCTCAGGGACGGACGCATTGTATACTACCGTGGTGAGAAGGTGAAGGATGTCACGGTCCACAGAGCACTTGGAGCAGCAGTGAAGCACGCTTCACTGGTTTACAGGTGGCAGAAGGAAGCGGAAAAAAAGGATCTCACAGTATACAGGGATCCCAAATATGGCGATATCAGCACCTTCTTTAAAATTCCAAGAACAAGCGATGACCTGATGGAGCGACATAACCTGATTTACATGACCACAAGGTTTGGCCGAGGCACATTCAACATTATAAAGGCCATCGGATCTGACGCAATATTCGCCCTGATGCTGGTCTCCAGGCGTGTGGATGCAGCGACCGGATCGAAATATGCTGAGAGAGTCGCTCATTTCTACGAGAATGTTGTGAAGAATGATCTTGCCGTTGCAGTCGCCCAGACAGATGTGAAGGGGGATCGTCTTTTACGCCCAAATGAGCAGCAGGATCCAGATATGTATGTGAGGATTGTGGAAAAGCGTAAGGACGGTATAGTTGTAAGAGGCGCAAAGGCTCATACTACTCAGGGGCCGGTTTCCAATGAAATAATTGTTCTGCCCACAAGGGCCATGACAGAGAAAGATTCTGATTATGCTGTTGCCTTTGCCATACAGGCCAATGCACCTGGACTCAAAATGATCTCTAAACCGGAGAGAGCCGCTGAAGCAGCAATGGAGGATGAATGGTTCGTGACGGGAAAGGAAAATGTGGAAACCGAATCCATCACAATTTTTGACGATGTGTTTGTTCCATGGGACAGGGTTTTCCTTGCTGGTGAGTGGCAGTTTGCGGGAGCACTGGCAGTCATGTTTCCCACCTATCACAGGTTCACTGCCATTTCATACCGTGCTGGCATTGCAGACATGTTCATAGGGCTTGGAGAATTGCTTGCAGAGTACAACGGTGTCGATGACAAGTCACACATCCGCAGGGACATAGTTGAGATAATCAAGTATAAGGAAATGCTGAGAAGCACCGGCATATCTTCTGCCATGATGGCGGATCTGGATACTGAAACAGGGCTTGTTATACCAAACAAGGTCATGACAAATGTTGGAAAACTTATTGCAAATGAGAGTTACCTGGATGTTGTCAAGCATCTTGTTGATATTGCAGGCGGACTGGCCGCGACTCTTCCGGCATCCTCAGATTTCAGCAATCCTGAAGAGAAAACCTATCTGGAGAAATACCTGGTTGGAAAGAAGGGCACTGACGTCGTGGAAAGAGCAAGGATAATTTCAATGGTAAAGGAGATCATTTCATCATTCGGCGCGCTTTACACCGCAGCAATGCTACATGCAGAGGGTTCCATTGAAGCCAGCGTTCTTGAGCTCTACAGGTCCTACGACTATGGGGAGAGCAAGAAACTTGCGCGGTATGCTTCCGGCATAAGCAAGAAGCTCTAGTGGAAAGCGCATTCAGCATATCATGCCAGCTATGCTGGCTTCAATTTCTTACTGAATTTCATTCCCGCTGGATTACCATTGAAAAACCCTGCCCTCCGCCCACACAGAGTGTTGCCACGCCATACCGGCCTTTTTTCTCATTGAGTATCCTTGACAGTGTGCCAACAAGCCTTGCTCCTGTTGCACCAAGTGGGTGGCCTATGGCTATTGCGCCACCATATATGTTGACCTTTTCTGGATCTATGCCAAGTTTCCTGATGGCGTTGAGAACCACCACGGCAAATGCCTCGTTGATCTCCCAGTAATCTATGTCATCAACTGTGAGCCCTGCCTTCCTGAGTGCCTTCCTGGTTGCGGGAACGGGGCCCTCGCCCATGAGATAGGGTGGGACAGCTGCCCATCCCATTGACACTATCTTTGCCATTGGTTTCAGCCCGTACTCCCTCATAAGGCTCCCGGACATCAACATGGCCAGTGAAGCCCCGGCATTGAGAGGAGAAGAATTTCCAGCTGTGACCACCCCATCCGGCCTGAATGCAGGTTTCAGCCCTGAAAGCTGTTCCAGTGACGTGTCCGGCCTTATGCTCTGATCAGAATCCACGGTAATTTCACGGCCTTCCGACTGGACCATGATCGGCAAAATCTCTTCCCTCAAGAAGCCGTTTTTTGTGGCTTCAAGCGCAAGCCTGTGACTCCTCAGGGCAAGTCTGTCCATCTCCTCCCTGGAGAAACCCCCAAGGTCAGCAAGATTTTCTGCAGTCATTCCCATGTTATAGGATTCCCGCATCCTGTAACTGTAAAATTCTGGATCATTTACCAGGGGATCGCACATCCCGTTTGAGAGCCTGGGCACGTGGGTCATGTGCTCCATTCCGCCCGCAAGCACGGCATCACTGTTGCCCGTCATTATTTCCATTGCTCCCACAGCAACAGCATTCATTGAGGAAGCGCATGCGCGGTCAACTGCCATTGAAGGAATCTCAAATGGCATGTGGGCCAGAAAGAGTGGGTGCCTTCCTCCGTAAGTCCAGTTTTCATCCCTCTGATACGCACCTCCGAATATTGCGTCACCAATGTCTGAAGGTTTCACAGCAGTCTGATTCATCCCATGGGATATGAGGGCTGCAAGTGCCCTGTCCATCCTCAAGGAGTTAAAAATATCTCTCTCCGGCTCCTTTGGCCGGGACCGTGAAAATGCAGTTCGCCTGTAATAAACAAGATATGTGTCCTCCACCCCTACCGCCTGGTTAATATTCCAGAAGATTACTTAGAACTATTGCATGTGGGTATCTTTTGAGAACCTGCTGGAGCATGGATAATATTGTAAATTTATTTCACCCGGGTTCAGGGGGTGAAATCACTCATGAGTGATTGTCCTGAATCCATAACTATGGCCTGTCCTGTTATGCTCTCAGACCTGACAAGAAATACCACAGTGTCAGCGACCTCTTCAGGCATTATCATCTTTCCGGTAAGAGTGTGCTTCATCCCGTATTCTTCCTCGCTTATGTGAAGGAAGTCTATGAGGCTCTCCCCCATCTTTGTCTTAACAACTGACGGAGCAACAGTATTCACCCGTATATGCCTTGGTGCAAGTTCTATGGCCAGGTACTCAGCCATCTTGAGGATGGCTGCCTTTGTGGTACCATAAAGGGACAGCATGGCCATGGGCTTGATTCCAGCAAGTGAAGACATGATGACAATCGACCCGTTGTCCTGGATTATCTTCCCGAATTCCTGTGAACAGTAGATATTTGACATAAGATTTGTGCCGATCATCTTTTCAATGAGCCGGTCATCCGTCTCGAGAAAGGGCATGCCTATTCCAAGCCCGGCGTTGTTGACCAGTATGTGAACCTTGCCGTATGTTTCCACGGATTTTTGTGCCAGCCCCCTGCATCCCTGCCTGGTGGAGACATCAGCCTGCACCATTATGCCGTCGCTGTATTCCTGGACGGCCCTCAGAGTCTCGTTTCCGTCCTCAACTCTTTTCTTTACATTGACCACAACTCTGGCCCCTTCCCTAGCAAGTGCTACGGCAATCTCCCTGCCTATGCCTCTTCCTGAACCTGTAACCACTGCAGTTTTGCCTTTTATTTCATACATAATCCTATAGATGAGTTCTGGCTTACTTAACTTTTCTTATTGGGTGCTGTGGTTTGAAATGCGCGTCCATATAATGTTTTGAAGTAATCATTCAATCATTTCCATAAATGAATGCTGTACTGAACATCCATGATTTCCATTTTCTGATATTCCAACTTTTCGCTCCTGGATCCGCTGGAAAGCATTATCTATGGCAATTCAGGCAAAGGATAAATACGGTTTACCACTGTTTTTTACAGGGTTGATCATATGAATATTCCTGAAAAGCACAGGGCAGCATTTCTTACAAAATTCAATGCTCCCCTGGAAATGGGTGAGGCTGACACACAGTTGCCTTCTGGAGACCAGGTTCTTGTGAAGGTTAGCGGTGCCGGCATATGTCATAGCGATGTGCATGTATGGGAAGGAATATGGTACAAGGGGGGAGCGCCCAGGAAGCTCCCGCACATACCTTCCCATGAAATATCTGGAACAGTGGTGGCCAAAGGAGAAAAGGTGCCGGAGAACATCAGGATCGGTGATGCTGTTCTTGTGTATCCCTGGCAGTGGCTGGAAGATGACCGGTATACCATAAGGGGGCTTACGAATATACCCAATAAGCCAGTTGCTCCTGGCATAAACATTGACGGTGGATTCCAGGAATACTTTCTGGCATCGCATTACAGGTATCTGGTGAACGCAAATGGCATAACCGACCTTCCTGCACTGGCCCCTATGTCATGCGGTGGACTGACAACATACCGTGCTGTAAGGAAGCTCTCAAGCTCACTGGAACCCGATGATTATATAGCCGTTGTGGGCCTGGGTGGCCTTGGATCATATGCACTCCAGTACATAAGGACATTATTTCCACAGGTAAATATAATAGGTGTGGACATCAGGGATGATTCCATAGAATTCGCAGAGAAAATTGCAAAGATGGATGCAACCGTGAACTCAAGGAAGGAGGATGCTTACAGGAGGATAAATGAAATCACAGGGGGATCGGGGCTTGGTGGGGTCATTGATCTTGTGGGAAAAGGAACACTTTCAACGTACAGCAGACTTCTGGCCAAGGAGGGCATATATGTCATGGTAGGGCTGATGGGGACCACAGAGCAGGAATCGCTTTCACCCTTCTTTACGGTATCAATGGAGAAGACCGTGACCGGGTCCTATGTTGGAACTCTTGCCGAACAGCAGGAGGTTGTTGCCCTTGCCAGGAAAGGGCTGATTGATTACAGAAAGCCTGTCAGTGCAAGGCTCACACTGGATAAGGCTTCACGGGGCATCATGGATCTGGAGGAGGGAAAAGCCCTGGGGAGGCAGGTTGTGGTTTTCTGAGGATATGAATCATAATTTCTTCCTCAGTTCTTTCTTGTCAATCTTGTTGGTGCTGGTCTTTGGCATGGTATCCACGAATATTATGTCATCCGGAGCCCACCATTTCTGTATCCTTCCTGACTGCACCTGTTCCTCAAGGTAACCCTTCACCCTTGCAGCGTCCAGGTTCCCTTTCCTGGTCAGGAATACCACCGGCCTTTCGCCCCATTTCGGGTCAGGCTTCCCCACAATGGCCACTTCCCCTGTCCCTGGCATGAGGGAGATGACATCTTCGAGAAGAAGCGACGGGATGAATTCCCCTCCGCTCTTTATGGCATCCTTTTCCCTGTCCACTATGTGAAGGTAACCAAGGGAATCCACAACGGAAAGGTCTCCAGTATGCAGCCATCCGTCTCTCCAGAGTTCAGCAGTTTTTTCCTCGTCCTTGTAGTACCCCTTGGTGAGCCATGGAGCCCTCACAGTTATCTCCCCGATTGAGGAGTTGTCCCAGGCAACATCCTTTCCGTTGGTTCCAACCACCCTGAGATTTACAAATGGCAGGGGCAGGCCAGTGCCAATCCTGTAGTCTATCCTCTCATCCTCACTCTTCATGTCAAGCACTTTTCTGTTGAAGACGGATGTTGTCAGAACAGGGCAGGTTTCTGACAGCCCATATCCACCTATGGCATATATGCCGAATTTCTGTGCCATCTGCGCCAGTCCCTTTGGCAGGGCTGATCCTCCCACGGAGACCTTCCATCCGTCAAGGTACTTCGCATATGATTCAATCTCCGGATGCGTAAGGATCATGTAGAGGATTGATGGCACCATGAATGAATAGGTGATGTGCTCCTTCTTGACCAGCTCAAGAATCCTCTTTACGTCAAACCTTCCCGGAAGGACGTATTTATTTCCCGTTAACAGGATGAAATATGGCATGGTCCAGGAATGTACATGAAACATGGGCACAAGACTC
>JAJZZZ010000066.1 GCA_021797265.1 Thermoplasmata archaeon | reverse complement strand
CTGCAGTTCAGGTGATAAATGTGTATCAGTTCAAACTTCCGGATATTGGAGAGGGTGTTTCTGAGGGAGAGATAGTAAAATGGCATATTTCTGAAGGGGAAACTGTGCACAGGGACCAGGACATGGTCGAGGTAATGACCGATAAGGTAACTGTGAGAATCTCCTCACCTGTTGAAGGAAAGGTTTCCCGCATTCTCTTTGCCGAAGGCCAGATAGCATCTGTAGGTTCTCCATTGATAGAGATTGATACCGGTGAAGCTGAATCCAGTGAGGAAAATGCTGAACCAGCTCCTGAAAAGACTGCTGCCGTTAACCAGGCATCAGAAATTGCCGAAACTCATGGGCACATACTTGCATCTCCGGCTGTCAGAAGAATTGCAAGAGAACGAGGTATCGATCTTTCCCTAGTCGTAGGGACAGCAGAGAATGGCAGGATAACCCTGGAAGACATTAATTCATTCACCCAGAGGAAGGGGGAGAAGGCTGCAAAGGTGGAGCCTCCACAAAAGGAAACTGCTAGAGTTAATGCGGAACCGATGGTTACAAAGGATAAGCCTCCGGCAAGTGAAGCGATTCCCGGAGATAAGATTCTGGAGCCAAGAGGCCTCAGGAGGCTTATATTTGACAAGATGACGAAATCAAAACAGGTAATGCCTCACTTCACTGTAGTTGAGGAGGCGGATGTCTCGAAGATTATTGAAATCGTTAAAAGCCTTTCTGAAATGGATACCAGAGTAACTCTGACATCATTCTTCATCAAAGCTGCCGCAGTCATTCTCAGAGATTTCCCTTACCTTAATTCAACCTATAACGAGGAACAGAAGAACTACACACTCCATGGCGAATATAACATTGGAATGGCTGTAGATACTGAAGCTGGCCTTACGGTGCCGGTGATACATAATGCCGACAGAAAGAGTGTGATTGAGATCGCTGAGTCAGTAAGAATACTTGCATCTAAAGCCAGGGAATCTGGCCTGGAGCTGAAGGATGTGCAGGGAGGGACATTTACCGTAACCAATGTTGGCCCTATAGGTGGGCTTCTTTCGACACCAATAATCAACTATCCTGAGGTGGCAATACTTGGTGTGCACAGAACATTTCAGATGCACTCAGAAAACGGGATCATGCACAAGACCTATCTTTCACTTTCATGCGATCACAGGCTGATCGATGGAGCAATGGCTACAAGGTTCCTCATGAAGCTGAAAGCGGCCATAGAGCATCCTGAATATTTCCTTGTCAGGTGATTGTATGGATTTTGATGCTATAATAATAGGTTCAGGGCCAGGCGGATATGCAACTGCAATAAGGCTTGGGCAGAAGGGAAAGAAGGTCCTGCTCATTGAGAAGGACAGAATAGGTGGAGAATGCCTTAACTATGGCTGTATACCGTCAAAGGCACTCATTGAACTTGCAAGCTCCATGCACTATCTGAAAACAATGCCTGGTTTTAAGGGAGAAGTGAGCATTGATCTTGCATCCTGGCAGGAATGGAAATGGGGTATGATCGGACGGCTCACCGGCGGTGTTGAAACGCTTTGCAAATCTTACGGGGTTCAGATCGAAAAGGGAACAGGAAACATAATTGACAGGAACACAGTCAGCGTGAATGACCATAATTACACATTCAGCAATCTGGTAATTGCGACAGGATCATCACCAGTGAAGCTCCCAGGAATGGATATGGCGATGCAGAACAGAGAAATCCTTGATCTTAAGGAGGTGCCTAAAAGTCTCGCCATCATTGGCGGAGGATACATCGGCATCGAACTTGGAACAGCATTTGCCAAACTGGGGACAAGCGTTACCATTATAGAAATGATGGATCAGATACTCCCAGGTGTGGATAAGGATATTACAAGGCCTGTGGCGAGAAGCCTGAGGGAACTTTCAGTTGAAGTTTTAACCTCAACGAAGGTTGAATCCATAAAGGAGGAAAATGGCTTTTTGCTGCACCTCTCTACGGGATCTGATATTCACGCTGACAGGGTTCTTCTCACTGTTGGGCGTATTCCGAACACATCCGGTTTTGGGCTTGAGAAGCTGGGAGTTGAGATGGATGGGAGATTCATCAAAACAGACTTGAGGAAGAGGACATCTGTGAATGGTGTATATGCCCTTGGCGATGTTAGCGGCGGCCCAATGCTTGCCCACAAAGCTTTCTATGAGGCTGAGGTTGTTGCAGAAAACATTTGCGGGAAAGACAGTGTTGTTGACTACCATGCTATGCCATTTGTTATATATTCCGACCCTGAAATATCCTACACTGGAGACATAAGCGGCGAATTCAAAAACTTCCCACTGGGTGCCAATGGAAGGGCCCTTGGCATGAATTCTTCAAATGGCTTTTACAGGATATATTATGATGAATCTGGAACAGTTAAGGGTTCTGCTGTTGTGGCTCCGCACTCGTCGGAGATGATAAGTGAAATGACCCTTGCCGTGGAATCCGGGCTGAACGCCATGGATATTGGCCTTACGATTCATCCTCACCCCACAATATCCGAGGGCCTTATGGAGGTGGCGCAGGGTGTCTACTCAAAACCTCTGCACTTCAAACCTAGGGACTGATTTCGGAACCGTTCCCTACATGGAAGCCCTTGACATTCAGAAATACTTCCACAGGGCAGTTGTTCATGGTGACCTGGGAAGATTTCTCATGATGCTGGAACACCCACCAACTTATACTGGAGGAAGAAAGACACTGGAATCAAGCCTTCAGGGAATTCCCGTAACCAGAACGGACCGGGGAGGAGATGTCACCTATCATGGGCCAGGGCAACTGGTTATATATCCAATTTTTCCTGCGGGTACTGAAAGGGTTGATGTGAGAAGATTTGTGCATCAGATTGAGGATACCATAATGCTCTCCCTGAAGGATCTTGGATTCTCCCCTTATATAGGCGAAGAGCCGGGAATCTGGATCTCCGAAAATGGAGGAAAAAAGGTCTGCTCCATCGGAATGGCCATTGATCACGGGGTTTCCTACCATGGAGTTGCCATAAATTATTCTGAGGAAGCAGTAAAAGGCTTTCAGCCTATACGACCATGCGGAATGGATCCTTCTGTCATGGGCAGTTTAGAGATACCCAGAGGTATACTGAAAGATGCTGTCATTAGAAATTTTGATAATGCCTTTGGGAAATTCAGCATTATCTCGCCGTCTGATGCGCTGAGCCTTTTCAGCTATTCTGCCCAGGCCTGAGCGGCCAGATTCTTTCGTCTATACCCTGTCTCTTATTGGATGCAAGGGCCAGCATGAAGAGAAGTGAAGATACACGGTTTGCGTATTTCATCACTACCTCCGGCTGCTTTTTTTCATGCGCATATAGAACAAGAAGGCGCTCCAGCCTTCTGGATACGGTTCTTGCAACATGTAGCGTAGAGGACTCCTTTGAACCCCCTGGAATTACAAACAGCATGATCTTTCCTATCTCCTTTCTATAAACGTTGACACGATCCTCCAGCCATGTTACATCATTCTCGCTCAGCTTCCTTCCGTTTGATTCTGTCAGAACATGCTCCCCAAGAGTGAAGATGTTGTTCTGAATTCTGTCCAGATCTGATCGGATGTCATCCCACCGGGAGAATTCCATAGCAAGTCCAAGAAACGAGTTAAGCTCATCAACAGTCCCCTCTATATCTATAAGCATGGAGGCCTTAGAGACCCTCTGGCCTCTTGTGTTGTCTGTCTCTCCCGAATCACCACGCCTAGTGAACATGCAGGTTCATCACCAGGTGGATATTTTTGTTTTCCCAATGCACCCTTACTCTGGTGAAAAAGTAATTAATGAATTCACCCATCAGTAAAGATATGTCTGAATGGTTTGAAACTGGAGAAAAATGGTACCCATCTGAATATGGGCCTGATGATGTACTTGGCACTCTGAACGAGATAAAGCCCCAGAACCTTATCCGGGCTGCATCACTTGTAAAGCAGGGAAGATCTTTTTACTTATCACACAGAATGTACAATGGAATGCCTGGTAGATATGAAAACCATGGGCCTTTCTTCTATCTGCTCTCACAGAGGGCTTATGACCACAGGCCTCCATTCAGGGAACAGACTGTTAACAAATTCGGTGGCGCACTATGCAGGGTAGAGATGACTGACCATCTCGGAACTCATCTTGATTCTCTCAATCATATTTCCTATGACAATCTCTTCTACAATGGAAACAGCGCCTATGATCTGTCTACAACATATGGTACGCCTAAGCTTGGCATTGACGACGTTCCTCCAATTGTGACTAGAGGGATTATGGTTGACTGTTCCCCAAACGGGAAGATAATGAAAAAGGGGGAACCCATAATGCCAGAAGTTGTTGAAAAATTCTTTTCTGATAAGAATATTGAAGTTCAGCCTGGAGACGCAATATTTTTCAGGACTGGCGTGGGAGAGCTCTGGGACAGGGCATCGGAGTACAATACCTATTATGAGAGCTCCCCCGGAATTGGAATTGAGCTTGCTAAATGGCTATCTGTTAGGAAAGTGTCCGTAACAGGAAGCGATACACCTGCTACAGAGGTTACACCATCACAGATTCCAAAAGCAAGGCTGCCTGTACACCAGCATCTCATAACAAAACATGGAATAAGGCTCATAGACAACATAAACCTCAACGAACTCTCAAAAGAGAAGATATATGAATTCATGTTTGTGCTCAGCCCACTGAGATTCAAGGGCGCAACCGCATCCCCTGTGTCACCGGTTGCAATAATATAAACTTCGGTTCAGATAACAATCGAGGGTGGTTTTTTATTCAACCAGCCCTGCCAATATTTATAGTCCGGTTAGTACTCATTATTTCAATGTCTCTGAACAGGGAGGATTATCTGCTGGTCATCTGGGAGTTCCTGGAATCTTTCGGCGACATCACTGAGAAGGAAATTGCAGACAGGCTTAAGATCAGCCCTCCGACAGCCCATGAATATCTGCAGAAACTTACAGATTCCAAACTCATAATAAAGAACCGGGGGGACATAAAATTTACTCCGGAAGGTTATGAACAGGCATCCTCACTCGTGAGAATGCATCGGATCTCCGAGGTTTTTGCTTACAGGTTTCTTGAGATTCCATGGGAAGACACTCACGCCTCCGTAATGGAACTGGAGCATCTTTTCAAAGGGGAAAGGGGTGACAAGCTTTTCAAGAATCTGGGGTACCCATCAACATGCCCTCATGGAAATCCAACCGATCCTCTGAAGCCTGAACAGGAAATGGCTGTGGCCTTTGCCCCTGAGGACAGATATGTCCTGAAAAGAATATCATTCGAGGAGAAAAACCTGCTAAAGTCACTGGCTGCATACAGCTGTCTTCCAGGGACTGAAGTGGACCTGATCAAGGACGGCACGAACCTTATTCTTTCCACAGAAAATGGTGAGATAAGAATTCCTGAGAACCTCTCCCTATCTGTAAGACTTTCGAGGATTTCCTGAATAGCCATAGGGGACATATAGAGAACTTGAAAGGATCATACCAGAGTGAACTCAATTCTTTTGTTCCTCCTTCCCTTGCTCTGTATCCCGGTGAGAGAGATCATGCCAATCTCCTTCGTGTTTTCCACATGGGTACCGCCGTCAGCCTGTTCATCCAGGTCCTCTATTACTATGGTTCTGACCTTCTCAAGTGAACGGATCAGCTCCCTTCCCGGTTGAGTCCTTGATAGGTTTGGTATGGAGAGAGCCTCTTCCCTTGTTATCTCTCTCTGATAGACACGGTGTCCCTCTGTCATGAATGTATTGCACTCTTTCAGAAGTGACTCAACAAACTCTCTGGAAAATTCCTCCATATTTATGTCTATCCTTGCATGGTCCTGATATATCTGGCCTCCCGTAAGAAGTGCTTCTGATCCATGCCTGGCAGCCAGTATTCCATCAATAACGTGAATGGCAGAATGATGTCTCATGTGGGAATATCTCCTATCCCAGTCTATTTCACAATGGACTTTTGTGCCCGGTGCAATGTCAACTGGGCCTTCGGGAATGTGCAGAACCTCCTCTCCAGACTTTTTCACATCAACAATGTTCACCGTCTTCCCGTTAAATGTAATCTTTCCGGTATCGTTGGGCTGGCCTCCACCCGTTGGATAGAACACAGTTCTGTCGAGAATGATTCCGGATTCGCTGCAATCAGTCGCGAATGCATCCATATCTCTTCTGTACATTTCCCTCCAGTAGACCTTGTCAGTCATGAATTCCCATACACAGATTATCCCTTATAAATATGCCCTGAAGATGAGGCCTGGAAACAAGAATATTCAAATTTGTATACCAAACCTTTAATACTTGTAATCAATCATGTACCATGGCACTTATAAGAGACGAGGACAAGAAATACCTGATGGATGAATTCAGCAAATACGTTTCAAATGATGTCGATATTGTAGTTTTCACCACCAGCAAGGAAGATTGCAAATACTGTAAGGAATCAATAGAGTTGGCAACTGAAGTATCAGAGCTTTCAGATAAAATACACTTTGTTCATTACACAATGGAGGATAACAAGGATATTGCTTCAAAGTTCAGTGTTACAAAATATCCGACAACCATTGTGACAAAACATGATTCAACAGACGGAAGAATCAGGTATTCTGGACTTCCAAGCGGCTATGAATTCGGCTCCCTTATCGAGGATATTAAGAATGTATCAAAGTGGGAGGTGGATGTTTCATCAAAGGCTCTGGAAATAATAAAGAAGATAGACAAGCCACTCAACATTAAGGTCTTTGTAACGCCAACCTGCCCGTACTGCCCGAAGGCAGTTGGTACAGCACACAAATTCGCCATACTCAACCCCAATATAACAGGTGAGATGGTTGAGTCTCTAGAATTTGATAAAGAAGCAGAGGATGCTGGCGTTTCAAGTGTTCCACACATACTGATCAACGGTGAGGTCGAGTTTGTAGGTGCATATCCCGATGACCAGTTTGCCGAATATGTTCTTGAAGCTTACAGCCACTCTTAATTTTTTTAGGAAAGACTTTAACCTTTTTTTCACTCTCCATTTATGAAATCTTTTGAACTTCTAAGCGAGATGGTCGAAAAAGCGAATGGGAGCCAGGAAGCAAAGAATGAACTCAAGGGCTTTGACAAGGTTTTTCAGTTCAATCCCAGTGATGCTGAACCATTCTATGTGACCATAAAGGAAGGAAACATACAGATCGCAAAGGGAAAATCCGAGAATGTGGCTGCAACAATATCCGCCACCGATGATTTGCTGGCAAAGGTTCTATCCGGGCAGGCTAATGCCGTAACTGCTTTCATGGGGGGATCCCTGAAGGTTTCCGGAGATATTTTCAGTGCACAGAAGTTGACATCCATAGCCTCTAAATTCAAGAGGTGATCTTTTGGAAATAAAGCGGGCGGCCGTTATCGGGGCCGGAATAATGGGGCATGGGATAGCGGAGCTTATGGCTATCTCAGGAATAGAGGTTAATGTTGCAGATTCTTATGAAGAAGCAATTTCCCGGGCAAAAAATTCCATACAATCCAGCCTTGGAAAAATGCAGAAATCCGGAAAGCTGAAGGAGGATCCTGAAGCAATTATGGCCAGGATCAGCTACACCGGAAGCCTGGAGGATGCAGTAAAGAATGCTGATCTGGTAATTGAAGCCGTCCCGGAGATCGAGAAGGTGAAGCGTGATGTAATACAGAGGGCATTCAGAGCATCGAGAAATGATACAATAATCGCTTCCAATACATCTAACATCCTTATTACAACTCTGGGAAAGGATATATCTGATCCATCAAGGCTGGCAGGTTTTCACTTTTTCAATCCCCCAATAGTCATGAAACTGGTTGAGGTCATTCGTTCCGAGGCCACATCGGATGAAACAGCTGAAACGCTAATGAATCTGGCCAGAAAGATG
>JAJZZZ010000065.1 GCA_021797265.1 Thermoplasmata archaeon | reverse complement strand
TTGCCATGAGAGCCTGGTTGGTGCATATATTGCTCATGGCTTTTTCCCTTCTTATATGCTGTTCCCTTGTCTGAAGGGTCATGACAAATGCCCTCTTTCCATTGGCATCAACGCTTTCACCAATTATGCGGCCTGGGGATCTCCTGATATAGTCATTCTTGAAAGAGAGTATCCCGAGAAGCGGACCCCCAAAACTTTTGTGAATCCCGAGCTGCTGGCCTTCTGCGACCACTATGTCTGCGCCATATGAACCTGGTTCCCTGATAATGCCCAATGAAATTGGATCGACGTAGGCTATCAGGAGTGCATCTTTCTTTATTTCCTGCAGCTTGAACACATTCTCGTCTATTATGCCGAGGCCATTGGGTTGTTCGCACACGATTGCACAAGTGTTGCCATTGACCCTGGATCTGATATCATCAAGGTCAATACGTCCTGATTTCATATCCACCTTGTAAAAAAGCAACTTGACGTGTATGCCTGCCAGGTAGCTCCTGATAACCTCGAGCTTCCCGTTGTAAATTGTCTCAGGAAGAAGGATTTCAGTCTTTTCATTGACCCGGTATGCCATCCTCACGGCCTCCCCCAGTGCTGTGTATCCATCATACATCGAAGAGTTTGTAACATCCATTCCAGTAAGCTGGCACATAAGGCTCTGGTATTCAAAAAGTGACTGCAAAACACCCTGGGACATTTCTGCCTGGTATGGGGTGTATGAGGTCAGGAACTCAGTCCTGCCTATAAGGGAATCAATAGAAGTTGGAATTACACGATCATAAAGGCCATTGCCAAGGAAATTGGCCATACCGGGCCCCCTGTTCATAAGGGAATAACTTCGGGCCTCTTCCAAGAGCTCATATTCAGAAATTCCCCGGTTCATATTCAGGGCCTTCTTTCTAACATTCTGGGGGACATCGGAAAAAAGATCGTTCTTATCTTTTATTTTCAGAAAAGTGAGCATTTCATTATGTTCTTGATTGACAGACATAGGGGGCTCAGCAACACAATAATTTCGCTGTATATATTTTATCTCAGGAGCTTTCTGTTCTGGTATTTTCACTAAATATCTGTAAGAAGTGACTACTGGAGAGACTTGTGATAAAAATTTAATAATGCAGGCTTATCCAATTATCATTGAGCGACGATATCATTCACTATTCGGAAGCCAGGGCATATCCAACAATTGGCGTGATCCTTCTTGGTGGCATTTCTGACAAAACAAAACGCATTCCAATGCACACATCAGCTGGCTTCGCTTATACCGGGCTTGATCAGGACATATGGGTCGATACAAGAGTGATGATAAACCGGGGAGCGCCATTTGGTGATCTCAATGGAGACGAAGTGCAGTATTCCGAGTCTGGAAGGTCTCCATTTGTTATCCTTAACCACTATCGCAACAAAATCTTCAGCAATCTAGGAGTAAGGGGGGATGCTGCCCTGTCTTTCAGGTCAAAGAATGTCGGAATACTTAGTGGAAGTTCTGATGCAGGTGCAGCAGCTATGGGTGCCTGCATAGCTAAAATGGCTGGCGGGGTCGAAGATATGGTTGCGTTCGAAAATGAACTCAGATCTATTTCGGAAAGTGTTGGAAGGAGTCTGCACGGAGGCCTCACCGTTACCTGGGCAGACGGGAGGAATGCCAGAACAGAACAGCTCCTGGGTCCTGAGGCATTCAGGGATTACGCAGTCATAGGGTGCAGCTTCAATGTCCAGAGAAAGCCCTCTGACAGAATTCATGAAAATGCTGTAAACAGCCCTGACTATCCGAAAAGAATCGAGAGCACGGCCAAAAAGGCGAAGGAACTTGTAAAACTATCAGAGGAAAAGGACATAATGGGAATCTTCGACCTTTCCCACCAGGATACGGGCGAATATCACAGGCTTAATGAGAGTGTTGGAGTCAAGATCATCACACCTGAAATGAGAAAACTTATGCAAATGGTTGACCGGGACAGGAAAGAGACATGGATGTCTTTCATTGTAACCGGGGGCAGCAATGTTTTTGTGATTACAGAAAGGAAGAATGTGAAGGAGATTGCAGAAAGGTACAAGGGACATTGCGATGGGCAGTCATTGCTGGTCGTGGCCGAAGGTGCAAAAGTTACAACCATTTCCAAGCCATAACTTAAATAACCTTCTTTAAAATCAGGTACCAATATGGCGGAGAAGAAATCTGAGGGATTCCAGTCTGGCGCTGGTCTTATCAGGTATTTCGAAGAGGAGGAAATATCCGGCCCCGCACTTGATCCAAAGCTCATAATCTACATAGGAATAGCAATGGCTGTTGTAGTGGAATTAGCCAAGGTTTTCTGGCCTATTGTAGCTTAGACAGGCTTATTCAAATTTTTGCCCACTGGAATGCAGACAACACAATAGAATGTCTTAACGAATTCCTTAACTGACATCAAAAGAAATAAATGTCCATATGGCATCCTGCTGGGTCGCTCCGGTAGTGTAGCCAGGTCAAGCATAAGAGACTCTCAATCTCTCGACTCGGGTCCAAATCCCGGCCGGAGCATACCATGTAGTCCAAGTTGTGCCCGACCGTTTCTTTTAGCCCCTATCCCTGGGGCTACCTAAAATGCAGTTTCTTCATGTATTTTCTAACCTTCGAAAATGCTGGAAGGGAGAGATGCCTAATTCTGTAGCAGGTAATGTGCGTCAATATCTTTGCAGTACCATCAGTCTATTCGAGACCCCAAACGGAATTATCTCTCCACGTTAGTCCTCAATCATTTTTCTCAGGACCATTCGTGCATGGAATCAGGTCTTTAATGTCACTTATATCTATCTTGAGGCAGTAATAATGGTCGCTTCTGAGCTTAAGGAAATGTCCATCATAATCTTCAATATAGGCTTGGAACGGTTCTGAAACCTCCATAAGTGAAGTTGTGTAAGAGTTGCAATTCATGGCCATCGCTGTAATCTTATCGCCATGCTTTACGCTGAAAGGGATGACCCATACGGTTGATCCTTTAAAAATGCTGGAAAGCCTGCTTCCCATAAGTTTTTCCCCGGGTGTATGGGAAGGGGCGTAATTCTCCCGAAGAGGCTCATCCCTGTACTCACTGACCATTTCACCCACATGCGGTTCTTCTATTATTAGGGAAAGTTTACTTTGTAATCAAAAATTATCCCGCCCGTCATTCTAAAACTATTTTTGAAAACACCCGCATCATGCAATAAACTCCCTTTCGTCCAATTACTTTAAATGGGGCAAATACCGAAAGACTAATAACGGCTGATGTTTTGAAATATTTGTATGTCTCTGAGCAGAAAGAAAAATGTCATCCACTCCATCAGGATGGATCAGGAACTAGAAGAAAAAGTAAACAGAGAGGCAGAGGCGAGACATCTCACTTTCAATAACCTGGTCAACTCAATACTTCGCAGATATTCTGAATTTGACACATACGCTGAACGTTTTGGATTCGTGACTATAACAAGGAATACATACCAGGCACTTGTTTCAGCCATAGACGATGATGGGATTGAGGCAATTGCAAGGGACGTCTCTTCGTTAGCCCTGAAGGAATTTACTTATTTCAAGTACAATGAACCCAGCGTCAGGTCATTCATTGATTTCATTGCCCTTCAGTGCAACTATGGAGGACTGGGAATGTATGAGGAGAAGACCCAGGGGCTTGATCATATGATCATAGTAAGGCACCATCTGGGAGTAAAGGTCAGCAAACTATTTGGGTTGATAACCGCAGAGACCATGAAAAGAATGGCAGACATTGATGTTAAGGTGGATGCCTCCAGCGAAAACGAGGTTGTCATAAGGTTTAAGGCTGATCCTTTCAACCTGTGAGGTATTTGTCTCAGAAGTCTTCTTCGGCTGGCTCAAAACAGAAAGGTGGCATAAAGCCAAATCTGTTCAGGAGCACACTTCCTCTCGCACACACTGCCATTCCATGGAAAGAAAGCTGGATCATACCAACCAGCTCATTGTTGTTGTTCAGGACAAAGGAGCCCTCATCTCCCTCTTCAGCAAAAGGGCCCGATTCAGACATAATTATGAACTGATCCTGAAAAATGAACTGCTGTGTCTCTTTTATCACTTTTATCCGCACATCTGTGCAGAGAACTTTTCCTTCAGTGTAACCTGAGGACCTCCCTGTCTTCCTGACGTTAATCCCAATATCAGGCTCTGCGACATCTGTGGGTCTGCCAATATCCTTGATCCTCGGTGTAGTGGGGATATCCTGGTCTACAAGTGCGATGGCGGCATCGAGGTCATTTATTGAACCGAATGCCAGTTTGGAAATTACAGCGAGCTTGCCAAGTGAATAGGCACTGTGCGGAGAATCAGTTATGCTGGGCTGGACAATCACGTCTCCCAATTTAGCCCCATCCGGTGCTATGACACTGGCTGTTGAAACTGCGTATTTCTGCTCCCCAATCCTTACAATCCCGCCCAGTGTGCCCGATGTCTTTGCATAGAGATGGCCAAGGGAAACACCGCCTAGAATGATTCTGTCCGGAAATGCAACTGTTGGTTCCGGTGCCAGCCGACCGGGTATATTTGCCATAAGGGGGTAAATGCTGAAACCGATAAGTGCATTGGAGCATGCTTCCTGAATAATAGCCACTGCCTCCTCCGTTTTAGCGAAAATATACCAGAAGAATTCGGGCTTGTCGTAACCGAGCCCAAAGCCCACGAACTCTGAAATCTCGCCAAGCAAGCGGCCCAGAAATTCTAGCGACCGGTTTATCTGGTTATTAGCGCATTCTATGTCACAGTCATTGCCTGCGATCTTGTATCGAAAACCCAGAATATCCCTTTCACAATACCAGCAAGTTGCCAAGCATAGGATGAATAATTTCTTGTATCAAATATCTTCCTCATTCCATGCAAAATTTCGCATGAAAAACTGCCTTATCCGGAATATCGATTGAGTGCTCTCCTCATTTTTGATTGGGATAGGTTTAAATTGGCTTCGGCAATAAAAGCTCGACTTGAGGGAGGCTGAAAAAGTGGTCACCAACCTTTACATCGCAAGGCATGGGCAGACCACCTGGAATGAAGAGCATCGAATCCAGGGAATGCTAGATTCTCCCCTTACCAAGGCAGGGAAAGAACAGGCATCAAGGCTCGGCAGGTTTCTTTCAGGCACTAATCTTAACACAATTTACTCCAGTTCCAGCAAAAGGGCGGTCCATACTGCTGAAATTGTAAATTCATTCCAGGATGAACGCTGCAATCTCATAAAGGAAGATGATTTGAGGGAAATTGGCCTTGGGGAATGGGAGGGAATGAAACGGGCAGAGGTTACACAGCTCTATCCATCACTGCAGGATACCTACTTCAATGATCCAGAGAACTTTGAGCCTGTTGGGAACGGGGAAACTCTTCTCGAAGTAAAAGAGAGGGCTCTCGGCGTTCTTGGCAGAATCCTTGCCATGGAGAAAGGCAAGAATATCCTTATTTTATCTCATTCGGCAGTTGTAAAAATACTGATGGCGCACTTTGACGGCAGGCCATTTTCAAGATTGTGGAATCCTCCAAGGGTGAGGCAGGCTAGTCTTTCCCATATAGAGATTTCTCAAACTGACCATCTTATACTGAAATATGCAGACACATCCTTTCTTAGGGCACGTGGAATAAATAATTTGAAGTAAGGAAGGTTTCACCTTCTGTACTCAAGGTAGTGTTCCGGCATTTCCGACAGTTCGAGCGGCGCTTCCAGCTTCCTTCCTGCCCTTAGAATTTCAAGGTTTATTGTGCTGCCTATTTTAGCCCTTGACAGCAACTCCAGCAATTCTTTCATGTTGTCCAATTTTTCCCCGTTCAACGAAACCACAACGTCCCATGGTCTTAATCCTGCAAGGTGAGCTGGGCTTCCCCTGGAAATCCGTGCAATTGCGACACCTTTGATATTATTGAAGCCCCTCATTCCTCTCATTGAATCGTTGACTGTAATTCCAGATATGCCAAGCCAGGGCCTGATGACCCTTCCATTTTCCAGGATCTGCTCCATCACACGCCTTATGGTGCCAGCGGGTATTGCGAAACCAACTCCCTGTGCAAAGGCAACAATAGCGGTGTTCATTCCCACGACTTCTCCGTCAAGGGTAGCAAGTGGTCCTCCGCTGTTTCCGGGATTGATTGCCGCATCTGTCTGAAGCAGCCCTTCAAAGACGAAGTCTGCCCAGGGCATCGGTCTGCCTATGGCACTTATGACTCCAAGGGAGACAGTTGGGTCCCCCGGCAATCCCAATGCATTCCCTATGGCTACAACCAGCTTTCCTGCAACCAGTCTGTCAGAATCACCAAGTTTCAGTGGATTGAGGTCTCTTGCGTCTATCTTCAGGATTGCCACATCAGTTGCAGGATCACTGCCAATGACCTTTGCATCATAGACTTCCCCGTTGCTGATTGTTACCTGGAGGCCCTGATTTTCCTGAATAACGTGGTTGTTGGTTACTATATAGCCACTGGAACTCACCACTATTCCGCTTGCCGCACCTTCAAAGGGCCGTACTTCCCCGAACATGTCCATCTGGTACCTGTGGTTGGTTACCATAACCACTCCTTCCCTTACCTTTGAAACAACTTCAGTTACCTTTTCCTCAAAATTATACTCTTCACTTTTGGAAATCATAACGCATCCTTGCCATTGCTATCTGCTCTAAGTTAATATATCAGAAAGACACTCAAGTGTTATCAGGTAACAGAAATGGTAGAGGTATCCATAATCTCAAAATTCCACGAGGAAGATGAGAAGCTCAACAATGTTATATCCATAGTGAGCCATTCCTGGGCACCGCAGGTCATTCACAGGCTTGATTATTACAGGAAGCTCAGGTACAATGAGTTGAAGGGAAGCCTTAAAGGTGTCAGTTCAACCAGCCTTTCCAGGGTACTGAACGATCTAACCCTGAATAATGTAATCAAAAGAGAGGTCATGGACACTAATCCCCCGCAGGCACACTACTCCCTTACAAAGAAAGGTAATTTGCTTGCTAAGCTCTTGGCTGAAGCCATAGAAGTGGATAAGGAAATATCAGAGCATCTGGAGGAAGAAAACCTTGAAGCATTGGCCAAGTAGACTTTCAAGTTTCGGATTCAGACAATTTTCAACACCAAAACTCTTATAATAATTTGAGTATGATTTTTAATGTTCCCTGAAAATCCAGATCCAATTGGGGATATGCAGTGCATTTTCTCCGTGAAGAGCAGCATACCTTTTCTGGTCGAGTCAAAGAGATTCCCTGTGAACTTCTCGGAACAGATCTTCTTCACAGAAGAGACTGTTGGGGACTATATCAGTATCCCCGCGTCCATGCAAAGCGATTTTGAGTACAGCATATTTCTCAAGAGGATGAACGTGTCAGAGATTGGCTCCCAGATAGTATTCAAAATAAGTTCGGACGAATACCCGGAAATGGAAATTTTCAGGGACCTGATCAAGATCCCTTCCGTTGTAATCGACTATAAATATGTCGAAGCAGGATTTCACAAGACTATGTTTACCTTCCACCACAATCATCTGCTCGACGTCTCAAGATTCATGTTCAAAGCAAGAAGGACACTTGGTAATGGCATGGCGGAGTATCTAGGGCCCAATAGAGGCTTCGATTTCGTCCTGCAAAAAGCCCTGAAAGCTGATAAAGTTGTGGCTGGAATTATCTCGCTGGAGGCTCCGGAAAATGAATCAGAAGAAATAGGCCGGCTTTTCGCATGCCCGTGGACGAGGAGACTGAGGTACTCCAATGGGCTTTCCAGTGATGATTTCATTTACCGTATCGATGAGGCTCATAAGTGTGACAGGAACATTTTCAATGCAATCTCGGAGGAGGAAGGGATATACCGGGCAACCATTGCAAGTGAAATTTCCATTTTCTACTCCAGGTTGCTTTATGAGTATTATAATCCAATGTTTTACCAGTCTCATGAGTACAATGGTGAAACCCTCAGAATA
>JAJZZZ010000064.1 GCA_021797265.1 Thermoplasmata archaeon | reverse complement strand
CGAGCAGTTGAGTTACTCATCGAATTTCCTTACAGTAGCTGACAGGCGCATTATTACAGTAAATGTTTCAAATGTTCTCCAAAGACTCCTCAAAGAGCATGTATTTCCCAGGAATGTTGAAATGGAAGTGATCAGGGACATGGAGAAAAGGGGGAAGAAAACCTGTTCCCAAACAGGAAAGAAATCAAGGACCTGGGCATCGAATCCATACCAGTCCACCTCAGCGAATTGACCGGAGGATATGGTGGCGCACATTGCATGACTGCCTCCCTTGAAAGGCATAACTGATTCAGGCGTATGCGACTTTGTCAAGATCCAATTGACATTGTCGCGTATGCAAAAGGTTTAATTTAGAACAGGCATTACGTTGGCATTACGCTTAATTGCGCCAAATCATGAGGGATTTAATTGGCAAAGGACAGAACACAAAAAAAAGGAAAGGACAAGTGGAAAGAGAAGAACTGGTATACCATAAACGCTCCTGATTACATGGGAGGAAAAGAGATTAGCCTTAGTGTTGGCAACTCACCAGAAGCAATGGTCGGAAGGAAGATCGAGGTACCAGTGTCAGATTTCACGGGCAACTTCAAGAGAGCAAACGCGAAGATGATTTTCAAAGTCCTTTCCTGCCAGGGTTCAAAATGCACTTCTGAATTCGTAGGGCACAGCCTTAGCGATGACTACATAAGAAGGATGGTCAGAAGGAGAAAGGAGAGGCTGGACATAATAAAAGAAGTTGCATCTTCTGACAACGTGAACATGGTACTCAAGGTTGTTATTGTTACAGACGGAAAGCTGACCACTTCCAAGAGAGCTGAAGTTAGGAAGACTGTTGAAATTTTCCTGACTGGAAAGGCTGCCACCATGGCTTATGGGGAACTGGCCAAGTATGTAATTGGTGACGAAATTTATGGGGACATTGTGTACACAACAAAGGATGTTTACCCAATTAAGAAAATAGAGATGAGGAAATCTGTTCTCTCCAAATCTTCGACTGTTCCTGCTCAGCCTTCATCCGTGGTTGAGCAGAAAAGCGTAGAACCAATGCCATAATTTCACCATTTTTTGCCGGGGTGGCTTAGTTGGAGGAGCGCCGGACTCATAAGGATGTAATGTTCTGAGAAATCCGGAGGTCTCGGGTTCGAACCCCGATCCCGGCATCTTTCCATTTCACAATAAATTCTTAAAAAGACAAGAAAAATAAAAAATTAAGTGGAGTTTGCCCCCTACATCAAGTTTATTAATTTTTTAAGGCAACTGGAATGACCCTGACTGAGTCTGAAGACTCATTCCCGTTGTCGTTGCCAGCGTTGCCGTTCACATGGAATGTCAGGGAAGCGAGAACTATGCTGTTTGAGGTGGCATTTGTTCCCTGGTTGTTATTATCCTGTGATTGGTTGTTGCTCCCGGATTGGTTATCCATTGCGAACAGGGAAACGTTGTTGCTAGAATCCTGGGTACTGTTGCTGCCTGTTTCGTTCTCGAATTCATGTTCACCGGACTGGTTCTCATTCTCTGAGGGGTGCAGGAACAGGAATGGCACATTTGTAACATTTGCTGTGTGTACCATGTTTCTGACTTCATAGCTCAGATTTACGCTGATGCTATAGACCCCACTGTTCAGTTTTAAGTGACTGTCTTCATGTTCACCGGTAACGTTGTATTGTTGCCCGTTAACTGAAACTGTTACTGCAAACTTCGAGAACACGCTGCCTATCCGGTCTTTCTTTTCCAGACCTATCTTGTATACGGTGCTATTTGTTACGTGCACTGTAACCGTTGCTGTAGCATTCCCAGTTTGCCCGGGTGCAAGGGTGCCAAGGTTCATGACTCCTCCGCTTTGTGGAGTCAGTACACCTGTGGCAGCTGTAGCACCAAGGCCAACCGCTGCTAGTACGGCTACAATGGCAAGTATTGAGTGTGCTACCATCGCCACAGACTTGTAATTTGGAGATTTCAAGTTTATGGTACAAGAGGCAATAAATTGAGAGCTGGAACCATATTAGATGGGTTTTACGGTTAAAACCTGCATAAGTTCTTACGATTTATTTTGAATCGTACAGTCCATCAATTACACTAAAAGAGTTCAAGAAGGCTCGAAATTGTCGGTTGGAAAGAATCCCTGGAAGTGTTGTGCCCTTCCCTTACAACCTGGACGGCCTTGAGTCCAGATGTCCTCGCAGCGGTAATCTCTTCTATTATGTCAGAAAGGAATAGTATTTTACCACTTGGAATTTTCAGGAGACCGGCAATGTTTGCATAACTCTTTGCATCCCTCTTCGGGCCGACTGATGTATCAAAGAATCCAGACAGGTACTTCGTCAGATCACCGTAGTTCGTAGAAGCGAAAATTAATCTTTGGGCCAGGGCACTCCCTGATGAGTATATGGCCATCCTGATCCCGTCGCGATTCAACCTTTCCATAACTTCTGGAACATCCGGATATACTTCTCCATGCAGCTGGCCATTCCTGTAACCCTCTTCCCAAATTAGCCCCTGCAGTTCCTTCAGTGCCGGATCCTTGCTGTCGACACTGATAAGCCACTTGACATATTTCGCTGCAGAACCCACTCTCTGGGAAATATCCGTACTGGACCAGTTCTGGGGCAATTTTCCAATGGCAGAGTTGTCTTTGTAGGATTTCTCCAACATATCTATCAAATCTGCCACCTGGTTCCTGGCAGAATTTTCCTTCAGGAATACCTCCACTTTTTCCCTTGCATATGAAAATAATGTCCTGTGGACAAATTCCAAAGGTGTGGTTGTCCCTTCTATGTCAAACAGTACTGCACTAATATCTGCAAATTCAGCTTTCATGGGCATAGATATTCATTCAGTGCCGAATATAGGCAGGTCCGAAGCACATGGGCTGATATTCCCTGTCAACTCCTTCAGGAACATAATAGGGGGTCCATCCCGATTTGTCCTGGAAAAGCCTGATTGCCTTTATGTTTCTGTCCTCACAAAGGTCAAACCAGTGTTTGGTCCCTTTTGGTACCCTTAGAAGGTCACCCCGGGAAACCTCAACAGCAACAACCGGGGAGTCTGCTGGGTGAATATGAAAAATGCCCCTGCCAGAAATGGTGTACCTGACTTCGTCTTCGCTGTGCCAGTGTTCTTTATTGAATTTATTCAGCATTTCATCAAGGCCCGGGGTATTCCCGTTGATGTTGATCACATCAGCTGTTGTGTATCCGCCACTTTGTTTCAGATCCTCAATTTCCTTGCCATAGGCAGCCAGTATTTCCTCCTGAGTTGATGTTTCATCTACAGGATAGTTCGTCTGCCATCTTTCATAGGTAATTCCTATATTGGAAAGGTATTTTTCTGCTTCATCTGGATTTTCAATCTTGATTCCCTTATCTGGGATGCTTACCACTACCATGTTTTCCACCTCTTTTTTACTATATTGCCAACCTTATCCTGAATTAGGGGGACTCCATCCGGCCACGAACTTCCAGTAAAAATTCAAGGCCTTCCACGTGCCTCTTGGCTTCCTGTAAAGATTTTCCCCACGCATATAAGCCATGACCACTTAACATAAAACCATGGGTTCCCGGGTGATCCCGTAATATCTCCTTCAACTCTTGAGAAAGCGCACCCATGTCCTGGGAATTCCGCAGGATAGGTATCCACTCCCTGTGTTCATGTGTTTTTACTCCATCTAGAGACTTTAGCATCTCAAAGCCCTCGATCCACAAGCCGCCATTCTTTTCGTGAATCTTCGATAGTACAGTCGACCAAAGTGAATGTGTGTGAAAGACAGCCCGGCACGCGGTTTCATTTACCAAAGTGATGTGGAGGGCTGTTTCAGCAGAAGGCTCGTACTTTCCGTGAAGAACATTGGCTTCCCTGTCAATTAGGATTATCTGATCATATTGAAGATTGCCCTTGTCCAATCCGCTCCCAGTAATTGCGAGTAGCAACGGATCTTCAGAAACCAATGCGCTAAGGTTGCCGCTTGTGCCCATGACCCATCCACGGGAATAAAAGCCAGCCCCTATCCTGGATAGTTCGACAGAAATACTCTCAAAGTCCCTCTTCAGTGCTTCATTTAAATTGAAGTAAAATTCCAACCAATATTCCTCCATGCCAATTATACGAAAGCTGCATCTTGCTTGCCCTCAAGGCTCTTGAATTTGAATTGAATTTATTTTTCCTATTTCAACATTGTGCGAATCCGCACTGTGACAGTTCGTGCTTCCTGCGGTAACTCACCCATAGGCAAAAATAAAATAGTGCTGTTCGGTGCGTGGTCATGAAGATGAAGCCCAAATCGTCGATGCAGCTTAGGAAACTTGCATTTTCCATCTTAATTGTCTTTCTTATGGTCACATCTCTCTTCACCATTGCTTCTGGTGCAAATCAACCAAGTTCTAACAGCAGTGAAAATAATTCTCCAGTAATGATGCCACACAGTCACCAGCCTGTGAATGCTGCCTTAGGGGCAGTGAACCCGAATAGCCTTTACAGTTCAGAACCCGCACCCATGGGAATAGCTGATTTTGGAATTGGACCGGGCAATACCCCGTATATGTACAATACAACATCTTTTCTGGGAAAGATAAACATTGGATCTATTTCTGTTGTGAACAATACAACCCAAAGCACTTCACTATCGTTTCAGCTTAACATCAACTTTAAATTACAGAACGCGGGAACTACATTCGTATACTGGGTGCAGGATGTTCTCACTTTCAACACTACAACTCATGATATCTATATCATAGACAACATCTGGAACATGAGTTCTGGATCGGCCAACATTCATAACAGCACGCTGGCAGGAAATGGAACTGTTGCTAATGCCAGCATGACTCAATTCTACTACGACCTTGCAAATGCCAGCCTCCCGGGTTCCTTCGGGAGCATAAAGATCCCGTCCACCATTCAGCTTAGGATGAACAGCACAGTGAACAAAACTGGAGTTCCAGAACTTTCCTTCCAGTACAATGATGGATATGCATGGCAGACCTACGATAATGTAAATTTCACTTTTGCGGGAAACAATAGCTACGATTCTGGATTTGTGGTGGATGGCTACAACTACAACCCTTCTGGCCGATTCTATGATGCAGAACTCATATTAGGTGGACCAGGAGGCGGTTCCTACAGCACAGACCTTTCATCGAACGTTTCGCTCCAATTGCAGTACTGGAACGGAAACAATTACCAGGAAATATCCAATGCCTATAATTTTGGGTCAGACACAGCAGAGGCCATGAACAATGTTGTTTCTGCAGGATTCTATTACAGCGCAAACGGCAGCCTCTTCGAGAAAATAACCAGTGGTGCGGGGAATCTTGGGCAAGTGTACAGTTCCAGCATGGTTTCGTCCTTGGAAATGTTTGCGCCAATCAATGGTGGCACTATTTCTATAAATGGCCACAATACTTCATTTACCGGGAGTAAGGTAAACCTCACACTGTGGCCGGGAAACTATTCCGTGAAACTATACACCGACGGCCTGCTTTATTACAGTACAGCAGCAAACATTGCCGGCGGACAGAATCTGGTCCTTCATGCCAACGAATATCTTGTAACTGTAAATGAAAACGGGCTTCCATCAGGTACAATGTGGTGGACAAACCTATCTCATAATTCCCACTCTTCTGTTTCGCACAATATAAGTTTCTACCTGCCCAATGGCACATATTACTTCAATATAACCAGGGATGACTCCAGTTTCTTGCCAAACCTGACAAATGGCTCATTTACTGTTTCCGGTTCCAGTTTGGCTGTTTACGTAGGATTTTCTCCTGTGCTTTATAACATTACCTTCAGGGAGAGTTCATTGCCACCCGGTACTAATTGGTCTGTCACACTGGGGAATATATCATATAATTCCACAAATGGATCAATTACAACTATGCGGATAAATGGAACTTATGATTTCACTGTACACAATCTCACTGACTATTACACGCTAAATTATAGCTATGCCCTTACGGTGAAAGGCAGCAACCTCACGGATACTGTATTGTTCTACCAGTATGCAGAAATTAAAGGAATTGTCTTTCCTGCCGGTGCCAGTGTTACAATAAATGGGAACTCTGTCCCCCTTCACAATGGAACATTCTCATTCTTTGCGAAGCCGGGCAATTACAGCATCGAAGTAACGCTTTCTGGCTATAGCCCATATGCAAAGAACCTATCGCTAAAAAATGGGCAAAATATTTCACTTTCCATCAACCTGACTAAAAGCGCTGCACCCAGATCAAAACTGCAGGGCCTTGAGGTGCTTGGAGGGCTCGCAGCCTTACTTGCGGTGGCAGGAATAGGGGCAGTAATTGTGAGAAGGCGCTAAATACCTATTTTCCACTCATTTTCTCATTTTTTGGTTTAATCATAAACTTGAGATATATAAGTTACATTTTTCAAACATGGTATTTCAGGATATTCTCACAATGAGCCAGATAAACTACATTTCCAGATTGCAGAACAGCCCAATGGTCAGGAGAACTGTCAGGAACTTTCTTAGTGCCTGCGGGAAGGACTATACCAATGAGCTCACAAGGAAGGAGGCATCAGAATTGATC
This sequence comes from Thermoplasmata archaeon, assembly GCA_021797265.1. The sequence goes on along the minus strand of JAJZZZ010000064.1, from coordinate 1,470 downwards.
TCCCTCCTGCTGCACGTGAAAGCGACGTAACTGCTTACGTTACGCAGACCTCAATTGCGGAATCAAACGACGCCCAGTGGTTCGTAAGGTTCTGGCGGATAAACTATCTGAATCAGGTCTCCGGGCCTTACTTTTCCACCCTCCAAGACAATCCCCATTACTCCAGACTTTCTAATGACAGAGCCATCTGATTTCTTCTGAAGAACCGCAGACATAAGGCCCTTCCTGAACACGTCGAGTTGCGTACAGGGGTTTCTCAATCCAGTGATTTCCACCCTGGCTTTCTCGCCAAGCTTGAGAATTGTTCCCACAGGAAGGGATAGCAGGTCGATACCTCTTGTCGTGATATTCTCCCCAATTTCACCAGGCCTGATATCAAATCCGTCCTCTTTCAGTTCGATGAAAAGTTCCTCATGAATAAGATGAACTTGCCGAAGATTTGGCTGGTCCGGGTCAACTGCAACTCTGGACCTGTGTTGCACTGTTCGGCCTGAGTGTGAATCCCCATCAACTCCCATGCCCCTCACAAGTTCAATTTCAGACTGGGCTTCCTTTGAAAAATTATGTTCACGGCTTTTGCTGACAGATATAACCTTCATCCTGGAATCGGCCATACTCTCCTCGCCTTCAACCCTGACGCACCTGACCATCAGTCTATACAAAGTAAATGCGTATATTAAATTCTTGAATGTTGGTTTGCCAGTTCAAATTGAACTCAGCAGAAAGTTCCTCACCGATCTGACAAACCCCTTTTCCACTTCTTCCCCGACATGCTCGTCACCCAGTTTCACTCCGCTCCTGATTACATCATCTGCAAAGGGGTCTCCATAGGTATGCGGAGCAAGATGGACATGAAGATGGGGGATATGGTCACCATATATGTAAACGTAAACCAGTCTTGCCCCGGTAGCTGCTTTCAGTGCAGATGTGATGTGCGAAAGAACAGTCCCGAACTCATCTGCCTCAATGCCATCCAGTTCCGTAATGTATCTTATGTGCCTGAGAGGCTCCAGATAACAGAAACCGAAGACATCCTTGTAAGTACTGAATGTAAGCCTCCATCTGTCATTTCTCCAGAGTTCCTTCCTTGAAAAAGTTGCATCTGCAGTCCCATCACAGATGGAACAATTTGTATCCATGAAAGCTCAACAACTACATAATATAACATTTTTGCCGTGGTAGGAATTTTGACAGAATTGCAAAGACAAATGCAAATATCAAAATGTAAATATGACGAAATCGTTATCATTTTATGAACCAGAATCTTGAAACTGCGGCTACTTTGGCCCTTGTGGCAATAATACTTGATGTATTGGGATTCCTCTTCGGCCTATTGTTCCTTCCCTTCATAGCTCTGCCTTTCATTTTCATGGTGCTCAATTATTTCCTGGTATATGCGCGCATTAAGGAAGGGCGGGCAGAAATGGCAAGAACTCCTTCCGTTGTTTTAGGGGTTTTGGAGTTGCTGTT